>JAHLFE010000226.1 GCA_018884035.1 Candidatus Anaerobiospirillum pullicola | reverse complement strand
TTGACGTTGACGTTGACGTTGACGTTGACGTTGACGTTGACCAGCTCTTGCTTTCGAGCTGGCTTTTTATCAGGCTTTTGTTCTTGCTTTCGCATTAAAGTACCTCTGTATTGCTTTGGTGTGGTTTCTGGGTTTTGAACATATTTGGTTCTCCTAACCTAATTTGTAGGATGCCAAAAGCAGCAGCAACGCCACTGCGATCAAGACATGGGTGCCTATTTGATGGCGTTTGGCGTGACCAACATTGGATTTCTTTTGGTACCATACCACCTATCCTCCTTTGAGAAGATCATGAAAACGAAAAAAGAGCATCGTCATACTGCAAGTATTATACCCCGTACAGCATTGCCACTATACTGTCATACTGCCATTTTATCACTAAATTTAAGCACAATTTGCTCCATGTATGGCCTTTTAGATCTTTTAACTATTTCTTTAAAAAGTTGAACTTTTCTTTCAAAAACAAGAAAAACATCATGATCTAATGAAGGCTTGTACATTTAACGGCGTGAAAACTCCTTCATTCATAACAGATCTCTGATTTGATCCTGTTGCAGCTGAAACGGTGGTGAGCTGTAACGCACCACGCAGAGCTGGCTGTTATCACAGCGGGCAATTCGTTATTTGAGGCTATCTCCGATCGTATTGGCATGGGTGCTACTGGTTACAAACTCGATAACCTCCAAGGTACCACGCTGCGTGGTGTCCCCAATATGCAAGAGCTCAAAGTCTAATGGCTTTGATGCTAAGGGTGTGGACTACGGTGTGAATATGGATCTCTACGGCGTGGCCTTAGGTGCTGATTACACCTTAAGCAACGGCTTACGCGTGGGTGCCATGTTCAACCTCGGCTCCGGTGATGCTGACGGTCAGGGCGCGGGTAGCTTAGCTTCCAACGACTTTGACTACTACGGCTTTGGTCTCTACGCTGGCTACACCATTGGCCAGCTCTCGGTGGTCGGTGATATCACCTACACCGCTGTAGACAACGATGTCGAGGCTACCTTAGGCAGCTTTGATACGGTCGGCGCGTCGCTTGACAGCACCAACTTAAGCGTGGGTGTCACTGGCAAGTACGAGTTTGACTACAATGGTCTGTATGTCACGCCACATGCGTGCTTACGCTACAGCACCATTGATATCGATGACTACGATGTCTCTGGCCGCGATACTTACGCGCACTTTGCCTCTGACAGCTTAGACGTGTTCTCCATCCCTGTGGGTGTGACCGTAGCTAAGGAGTTTGTGGCTGGCACGTGGACGGTGAAGCCATCGTTTGATGTGACCTTAACCGGTAACTTCGGTGATGACTCCTTTGATGGCGAGGTGGATTGGGTTGGCATCAGCAACGTCAACACCGCTACCTCCACTGAGGTCTTAGATAACTTCACCTACGGTGCTACCTTAGGTGTGGGTGCTAAGACTGGCAACTTCAGCTTAGGCTTAGGCGTCAACTACACTGGCTCGTCCAATGTCGACGATTTTGGTGTGAACGCTAACGCTCGTTACGTCTTCTAAGAAGAACTCAGCCAAACTTTCTAATACGTAAGGTAGCAATGCGGTCATAGCCCCTTGCTCCTGTACCCCAAGGGGGCATAGCCTTGTAGGCTCTAAGCGTGGTTAACCCCACGCCGAGGTCTGCAGGTTATGCCCCCTTTTTGCGTATGGAACGCAGCACTTTTGGGCATTGAGGTATGACGAGACAAGAGTAGGCGTAGGCACACGCAACGCAGGAGATTATCTCCCAAACGCACATTCCCAAGGATAACTGCCCACCAGCAGGCGCTTTACCCCGAGAGTAGGTGTTTGCTGCGGCGCTACGCTCGAGATAAGGCGCCGTCAGGCGCTTTTGCGCGTACCGACAACCACAGCTAAGCCCAAAGCATCATGCTCATGGCTATGCCCATACAGATGTGCCCCTAATCACCAGAGAGGTAACGTGGTGTTAAGTGGAGCGAAGTGGAGTGCAGTGTCGTTAGCCATGCTCTGGCACCACAAAGCCCACAAGAAACGCTCAGCAACAGTATCCCCAAAAGAAAAAGCCCCAAAGAGGCACGGCCTACAAGCAGGTGTTTACCCAGAGAGTAGGTGCTTACGCAGCGCCTCTCTTGAGATAAGACGCCGTTAGGCGCTTTTGTGCTTAACTACCAACTTCTCTACTTAGAGCCAATCCCCAGCACGCACAGAGAGTTGCTATTCTCCGCTCAAGCTGCCCTCTTACGCTCCGCTCTCCATCTCCGCTGCTAAGAGCCTCTCTGCATATCATCACGCATCCCTCCAGCTGTGCTGTACAGGCACTGAAGATCCACGCCCTCTGTGGTAGGTGGTAATAGCCACAACCAAACAGCCCTCACCACAAGCCATCTCAGATGAATGCTGCTCAATGGCTGCTTACCCTCAGGGCGGGGCTCCATCACCATATCTTTCTCCGAGCCGCAGGTCGACTGAGGCCGCTCATCAGCATTTGCCTTTACTCTGAGAGCTGGTTTTTGCTGGGGGCTGAGTGCGTTTCTCTGCAGGTGCTTAAAACCACAGCCTTGTCAGGCACCTTTCCCCACCAAGGAACGACTTACTTAATAGATGACGGACTTTAGGGTAATCATGGTGCACCGTCCTAAGGTAGGCTTAGACTCACTTGCACCACTCATCTCGAGGGGTGTGACCTTCCTCTCACACATCCAATCTTCCGTCATTTATTAGATCACTCATTCCCAAGCTGCAGACGGATGGTCGGCTGCAAACACAGGTGATTGTGCTGTAACGGAGTTAAGTTAACAAGCGCCTAAGGGGTCTTATCTCGAGAGGAGCACCGCAGCAAGCACCTACTCTCAGGGTAATCCCATTGCTTGTAGACAGTGACCTCTTTGAGGCTTTGCTTTTGGGTATACCCGCACTGTTACCGCCACTTGCTGTGACCAGTGCGGTGCCTCACTCTGCCGCGAGCACCCAGCAGTACTTTCCTCTCTCCAGAAACGATTAAGCCCACTGAGCTCAAACGAACCCAGCGGGCTTAAACACAAGCGAAGCTTAGGAGTGGCAGGAGTGGTTTAGAGAAAGGAACGACTGACTTAAGAGATGACGGACTTTAAGGCAATCATACCTGCCCCATCTTCATTAGATGCTCAGTATCAAGCACCATTCATCTCAAGGTGACGTGAGGTAAGGGACATTACCCGCACTAAACCTTGCATCCGTCACCTATGAGAGCACTTGTTCCTTAGGGCTTACTTGGCCTCGTTATCAGCCAGCTTGTCTAAGTGTGGACGATCCATCTCCTCGTGCGAGAACTTACGGGCTTCCTCGGCACGACGCACCATTAACTCCTTCATGATGGTTGGATAGACCTTATCTAAGTTATTGGTAATCGAGATGACTAAGCCAATCACCGACACGATCAGAGGAATGGTGAAGTTGATGGTTAAGATAGCCTCTAAGGTCTCTTGAGGTTGTACCTTTAAGGAGGCGTCGTAGTTGACCATCGATAAGACGGCACCAACCACAGCACCACCCATACCTAAGCCAATCTTGAAGCCAAAGGACGAAACCGAGTAAGTAGCACCCTCTAAGCGGCGGCCAGCCTTCCACTCACCATACTCAGCCACATCAGCGATCATGGCGAACATAGCCACTAAGTGGATACCCCAGCCGATGCCCTTGATGCCGCTGCCAATTAACAGGATATAGAAAGCAGTAGAGCCTACAACCATGTCTGTGCCCACAAAGAGGTAGCACATGCCATAGCCGATCACATAAAGGACATAACCAAAGATAATGGTGTTCCACTTACCACGGAACCACTGCATGATCCATGGGAACATGAAGCAAGCGATAACCTGTGGTAACACCGAGGCAAAGGTTAAGTGTCCAAAGAAGGCATCGTCTTGAATGATGTAACGCGACAGGTACATACCAGAGGCACCGGTAATACCAGCGTTAGCGAAGTCGAGAACGAAGAAAGCTACGAGGTAGTAGAAGAAGGTGTTCTTGGAGAGAACGCGTAAGGACTCTTTTGCCGAGACCTTATCCTCAGGACGACGTGGCTGTGGCTTAACGCGCTCCTTGCACACAAAGAAGCATAAGAGCAGTAAGGCAAAGGCGACCGCACCATAGACAATGCAGATGATCACGTAGCTGCCAAAGGCCTTAGCCGCCACTGGGGTCACATAGCCTAAGACAATCGAGCCGATACCCGTCATCACGAAGCGGATGGAGTTCATGCCAGCACGCTCTTGCAGGTCGTCAGTCACGAACGAGGTCAGAGCGCAGTAGGAGAGGTTGCACGCCGTGTAGACCACTACCGTCAGGAAGAAGTAGGTCAAGAAGGCGTAGATAACCTTCATGGTCTCACCTAAGAAGTCTGGCACCGCAAAGCACAAGACTAAGAAGATGGCCATGAAAGGCGAAGACCATAAGATCCAAGGACGGGCCTTACCTAACTTAGAGTTGGTGCGGTCTAAGACGTAGCCCATCACCAGATCAGAGAAACCGTCGAAAATACGTACCGACAGCATAATGGCAGCCACGGCAGCGGCGCTGATCTTGACGTCATCGGTGTAGTAGATGGTTAAAAACATACCGACGACGTTCCAGATAATGGTGCAGCCTAAGTCACCACTACCGAAACTTATCTTTTCAAACATTGAGACCTTGTTCGAGGCCATGAACTTTTCCTCCCAACCTCAAGTAAAAGCTTACAGCTGCGTTAGGCGCCACAGAGCACCCCTGCTACCTGTTACTTGCAGGCAACACCGACCACGGTCGACGCGAGCTACCTACCTGAAGTTATGCACGCTTTCCTCAATTCTCAAGCTTTACCGCCGCCCTTAAGTACACGCTTACGTGTACGTGCACGAAATTACGGCGCATAAAACCGCAAGATAGCGATGAAAATCCTCACAAGAGCAAAAAACACTTTGCCCCTGCTCCGCCCTTCGTGATTAGGCCCCGCTAAAATAGCGTGTTTGCGAAAAATTTGCACCAATCTTTGTGCATAAAGTTGATCTTCGTCAAGAAAAATTTGCAAAACGTGCGCGTGCACAAAGGCAAAACAGATGTCAGCTAAAAGTGCAGTGGTACAGGCTCACTTGTAATACCACTGGCACTATGCCCTGCTCTGTAGTTCTGGGGTGCAAGCAGATGAAAGTTAAGAAGGCGGGATAGTCTGGAGGTGTGGGGAGGAATAGGTGGGAAGTGGTCTCTTCTCAAAGTTTGGTGGATATGGCGCCAGCACTATCTCAAGGTTGGTCAGGGCAAACGCCATTACAGCGCAGCGCAGGCTTAAGCGCATTAACGCCTTTGCTGGTGGGTATCCACCTGCTATGAGGCGAGCCGCTAAGTGCAGGTAAGAGTGATTGTGGTGCGCAGAGGCGTAACTTTGCTGTCAGACCAGCGGTACCCCGCAGTAGGAGCAACACCATAGCGCTAAAAGCAAAAGACGCTAAGCTCATGATAAGCCCAGCGCCCTGAGAAGTAACTAACGAGATGGTGACAGCGACTCAATGCAGAAGACGGCTTTAAGATGAAGCAGCGAGCTCGGGTGCTATCCCTCGCTGCTGTGGCGAGCACAGCTGCTGGCTACTTCTTATCATCCTTGGTGTAGCTGTTAACCTTTGTGACAAGTAAGATGCCAACACAAACACAGAACGCAACAACAAGCAAGGTGACCAAAAGACTACCAATAGGGAACATGTTTCCTCCTGTATATGGCTGAAACAAGCAGCTGTGCGTAGGAGCATAAACCGCATAGGAATCAGCGTAAGTTAAGCCCAAAGCAATGCCCACTCAGTTATTCCTAGGAGCCAAACGGGCTCTACGATCGTGGTGATTCCTGTGCCCTCTGAGGTGACTAACGAGCGGGTGACAGCGATGGGCTGCTAAGGCATACATGCAATAAAGCGCAGCCAGTGGTGCGTTATCCACTGTTGCTGTGGCGAGCACTGCCGCGTGCTACTTCTCCTTATCCCTATCCTTAGTGTAGCTGTTCACCTTTGTGACTATTAAGACGCCGACACAAATAAAGAACGCAACAAAGAGCACGGTGACCAGAATGCTACCAATACCAACAGAGTCCTTGTTTCCTCCTGTCTATGGCTGAAACAAGCAGCTGAGCGATAGCTGGGGGTTAGCCGTAGCTGCAAGCTTGGATAGAAAACGAGGCACTGTACGGAGGGAGCGGAGGGAGCGATTAGAGGTTATAGCGCCGCAACTGATAGGAGTGGCGCGCTAATCTCTAGCGCTATGAATACGCTTGGCAAAAAGGACAGAGACACGCGGCGGAAGCCAGCCCCTCAAACAGGTGCGTCCTGTGATAGCGCTTACCTCGGATGTTGTGGCGAGCACAGCTGCGTGCTATCTCTTATCATCCTTGTAGAGATCGCTCATCGTCTTATTGATTAAGTGCCAGCAATAGATCACAACAACAATAGTGGTCACTAAAACGCAAATGCCAACAGGATTCATATTCCCGTACTCCGTGGATCACTGGCCCCAATGGGTACTGGTCTGTTTATAAGATCATAAACCGCACAGGAATCAGCGTAAGTTAAGTCCACAGCGATACCCCCATCCTGCTCCCGTGAGCCCAAAGGGCACTAAGCTTGTGGTGAGCCCAGTGGTTCTCAGAGGTGAATAACGAGATGGTGAAAATGTGCGCTGCAGAGGCATCCCCTGAAAAAATGAGCGGCTCTCCTCAGAGTTTGGTGGGGGCCAAAAAGCAGCAGCGCCCCTGCGATCAAGCATGGGGCCCTTGTTATGGCGTTTGGCGTGACCAACCTTGAAGTAGGGTTGGTGCCATAACCACCAAACTCTGTGAGGAGCCAAAGGAGCTGCCAGCAGTGCGTTATCCACTGTTGCTGTGGTCAGCACAGCTGCGGGCTACTTCTTTGGCTTCTTTGGCCTTGAGATGTAGATAGCAACCCCCAAAGTTACATACATGAACCCCAGAGTGATGATGCCCCCAATCCAATCAGAACTCATGTTATTCTCCATCCTATGTCCGCACCAACAACTGCGTAAGGCGCAATGCCTCTCACCGTAGCTGCGGTGCATGGCCGCGTATTGAAGCAGGACACAAAGATAGAAGTTTGCTCAGCACAGCAAGGAGTGACGAGTGATTGCAGAGTCTTTATCATAGCGACACTATGCCTGTTCAGGCCCCAAATAACTGGTGAGCAAGATGTGTCGCTATCCCAAGATTAGGCTCTTCTGCATGCAAGCCACCACATCAATATGAATCGCTAGGACAGAACACAAGCACTTAGCACTGATGCCGATAAACATCAGGTTTTTGCTTGTGGCACGGGTGGCACTACACCGACCGCATGCTCTGTGCTAGGATTCAAGATAGACTTAGATGGATGCCAAAAGCAGAAGAGCCCCAGACTCTGTGGCAAGCACAGAGTCTGGCTTTTACTTATCGCCCTTCTTCTTTGGGTCTTTTGGATCCATTGGAAACAAATCGTTGACCCAAGAGCCAATCCAAAGTCCCATAATGCCCATCGCAACAATGGTAACGATGAACAGCACTCCTCCAGGAGTCATAATGTCTCCCCCTTACAGTGGCTAGCACAGACATCGTGAGTTAATGACCAACCCGTGGATACAAGGGCTGTAACGGAACAGGCACTGTGCTAAAACTAGCAGCGGTGGAAGCATCAAGGCGAAGCTTAGCGAGTGCCACCAACACAACCTGTCCAATTACAGCCCAACCATAGCGCCTACGGATCGCAGCTTTTGATGCGCTGCAGGACGCGGCCCATCAAGAGCACATTAAAAAATGCGAGCAGAAAGAGCACAACCATGACTACGACAACGACGTTTCTGTCGTCAGGTAACAGAGAAGCTCCCTTCTGCCAAGAGAAGGCCGCAACGGATCCAAGCATCACCAACCAAGTGAAGAACAGCTTCTCCAGAGTGCCATATAAAATCTTGGCCCCCTCTAAAAAACTCTTCTTTTGTGCTTGCTCATCCTTTTGAGATGCAGACTCAGTCTTTTGCAGGACTTGTACAGCCATCTGCAGGACTTGCACAGCAGTCTGCAGAAGTTGCACTTCCTGCTTTGAGGCTGGTTCAGAGTTGTCTGCCATAGACTACCTCTTACGTTGATTATACCGGAATCCGTGCCCCACTCGACAAAAGTTGCCATCGCGGTCTGTAGCACGTCTTACCCCGAGGGCCAACCGTGCTTAAATGCGGGTTTTCGGCATTTGGTTACAGAAAACAACTGACAGATGATGGGAGTACTGTTAGCTGGTTGCTGCTCGCTTCTACCTCATGTGTTTACCTCCCGTTATTAGGTAGCGCCGCGCATAAGGTCTGGGAGTGAGTTGAGAGAAACTATCATCAGTGCCGCTTAGTCCAAGCGCTCACTGACCGTAAAGCACAGAAAGGCCTATTCGTTGTTGCATCAGCCCTGCTGTTGAGCAAGTACAGCCAAAGGCTCCTTAGCGCAGGGCAAAGCCAGCTTTGCTCTGCGCTGCATCAGCTTTGCTGTTGCAGCTCTGTGAGAGCGCGCTCCGCTTTCCTTTGCTGCGCTTTGAGCTCCTTACTCTGCCGTGAAAATCCCTCTTGCCCTAAGGTGCGTACCTCTTTTAAGCGCGCGTTGTTCTGCTTAGCTCGCTGCTGATTACGCTCTAAGCAAAAGTCCTTAAAGTCACCATCGTCGTAGCCAAAGTACACCTCCCAGTGCCGCTCAGCTGCGCTCTGTCCTGAGCGTAAGACCAGCTTATGAGGAAAGCACACTAAGGCTTTCTTGTACTTGGTACCTTGCTCTAAGGACTCTAAGCTCACCTTGTCCTTGAGCATGGTGCTAAAGTCAGAAAGAGCTAGGTCTTTGATGATGAGATTGTCCCAGCGTAAGGCAGGGATAGAGACCTGAGCAGGGCTACACTGCGCGCTGTGGCCTTGCTCGCTACTGCTGGCGCTCTTACAACTATCGCCACTGTGGGCAGTAGCAGCAGTGTTAGTCACAGTAGCTGCTACCGCCGACGGAGCCCCAACAGAGACGTATGCAGTGGCATCTGCCGCCCTACTCGCCACCGCTACCGCCGCATCGTCACCACTTACCGCAGCCACTGCGCTAACGGTGCTGTCCGTAGCGGCAACAGGCTCGGCCTGTGGCTGTTGTGGCTGTGGCGCTGACGGTGACAATGGCTGCGCTTCCGCTCCTGCTATCGGCTGCGCACGGCTTTCATTGCTGGAAGAAGTGACCAGCGTGGCAGTAGAGACAACAGAGTCTGGCGGCGGACTGGTCGCAGCGGTAGTGGTAGTGGTAGCAGCAACAGTAGTGGCAGTGGCAGCATCTGTAGCGCTCTTGCCCACACCTACTCCGGCAGGCGCTGCTGGTGGTGCTGATGACGCTGCTGACGCTGATTGCGCAGTATGCGCTTCACTCTCCAGTGAAGGGGCATTGGCCATGATGAGCTCTAAGGACTGATCATGGGTAAAGTCCATACGCTGCAGCAGCGAAGCTTCCCATGCTGATGGCAGTTCTGGGGTTTCTTGGGATTGCACCCACTCCTGCAACTGAGCTTGATGGTTTTTGGCATCAAGCAACGCTTGTTCGGTGTCATCAGGGCGGTAAAACCACGGCTTGCTCTTTTGTGCTTGCCACGCCTCATCTTGGGCAATGCCATGGCCGAGGTGTAAGACTATCGCTAACAGCGCCTGTGCTAACAAGGGATGGGAACACTCTAAGCGGGTAATGCTGGCCTCTTGCTCGTAAGAGACTCCACTTAAATTGAAATCCACGCCGCGTACTACCACTAAGCCCACAGCAGTAGTCACTAAGAAGTACTGATAGCAGTCCTTATTGCGACTTAATAGTGGCGAGATATGGGCTGGCACTAAGCAGCGGCGCCATAAACGGCCATCGCTCTTGAAGTTGCCCTCTAAGCTCCCCAGCTCCTGCTCTTGCAGCCATAAAGAGAACAAGGCTAAGGCACGGGAGTGAGTCTGGAGAATGAGGCGCTGTCCCGAGACAAAGATGTCACTCTCCGGCGTGTTGGGCTTATAGCCATCAGCTAAACGGGCCTGTACCACCCGTGCCAGCAGCACATTAAGAAAGGTCGGTAAAAACAGGCGGCCCGTGCGGGCCTCGGACTCCTCTCTGCTGGCAGCCCAAGCGTCAGCAAAGTCTAAGAGCTTTTGTAGGGCCGGAGGCATGGCTGTAGACAAGGAGCCCACAGGTAAGAGCTGTGAGATCAGCGCTACCACTTGCGGGCAAAACTTACCTAAGAGCAGGCAACCGTCAACATAGCCATGGGTGGTGTGTAAGGTCTCACGACCGGCGATGTGGCGCACATAGAGATAGGCACAGCGCTCAGTGGCACAAAACTGCGCTAAGGTTTGAGCATAAGGGTTATAGCGCTTACCACTATCAGCAACGATCTCTACATCGTAGAGAAGCTTGCCTAAGTCATGGGCACAGCACAAAAAGAGCACTGTGACCTCAAGGAGGAAGTCTAACTGCTTGTGGTTAAAGCGCCCGTGCTGGGAAAGAAAGAGCTCCTCACGCCAGCGCTGTAACGCCTTAATCACTAAGGCGCGGTAGCGCTGCGCATGGCTCTCCGAGGCAAAGGCTCTTCCCGTAGTGGCGCTGCTTTTAAGCTGCGCTAAGAAGCGGGCGAGGGTATCATCCGCATTACGGGCGGCAGCCTCTAAGGCCGCATCCGTCGCGTCCGCCATCTCATCTGTGCCTTCCCTCTTCTCCGCAAACGCGGTGCTCATGCCGGTAGCGGTTGTAGTGGTATTGGTAGTAGTAGAGTTTGTGGCAGCGCTACTCTCTGGAGCAAAGAGGGTTTGCGCCTCTTGGGCGGCGCGGTGACGCTCGGCCAGAGTAGAGACATGGTTGGTGTCAGCGTGGTTAAAGCCCGAGCTCTGGCGTAAGAGCTGGATGGCGACGAGACTGACTTGGAAGTTGTGCTTCACTAAGCCGCCTACTTCAACATCATGGGTACCCTCCGAGGCGGGCAGAATCAAGCAATAGCTGGCCATAACCTGCAAGAGCGGGCTAATGTAAAACTTAAAGTCACTTTGGGAGCTTACTAAGGTGGTATAGCGCCGGATGATGCCCAGAGCAATGGTGTTAGCTTGCAGGACTTCCTGCGTCGAGCGAACCCGATAGCGCTCCCAACCACTTAAGCAGATATTGAAGCCCTCAGAGGTAATTTGGCAGCGATCCCATGCTTCGCTTCCCCTACCACTCCCGCTAACCATAGCGCTGGTAGCAGCTGGTGCGGCCATGCTCTCAGGTGCATGCGGCTGGGCAGAGGCAGAGGCAGCTGTGGCGGTAGAGGTGGCGGCCGAGACAGCCGCTGCATTGGTGGCAGCGGCAGCTGCCTCAGTCACAGTGGCTTTGGTTGCGTCCGAGGTACTCGCAGCCGTGGTGCTCGCGGTGGCGGAGGTAGTCACGGCAGATGCAGCGACTTTTACTGCGCCCTGTCCTGTGAAGCGCTGTAAGGCACGGTTAGCGGTAGCAGTGACCTGCTGCCATGCCTCTTTGAGATTAAACAAGGGATCCTCCCTACCGCGTGACTGCGGCTTGCTTGGCGCTGACTGATACGGACTTACGTCCTGCAGCGATTTACTCTGTGCTACTCCGAGTAACCTTGAGCGACTTTTGGCTGGGAGTGGCGGGGAGTGGCGTGGTATGGCGTGGCTATTCTCAAGTAGTGGGTTGCTACGCGGACGTTGGTGATGATGGTGATGGTGGCTTTACCTCTGCCTGGAAATGACTGACTTCATAAATGACGGAATTTAAGGCACGCACGCATGCATGCATGCCCATCTCAAGATAAGCTCAGGCTCGCTTGCACCTTTTATCTCGAGGTGGGACGTTGCAACCTCGCACCACTACATCCGTCACTTATTAGCTCACTCTTTCTCTGCCTTTGGGCTTTTAGTAGTGGCATCTGGGCAAAGCACTACTCACAAAGGAACGAATGACTGCATAGATGCTGGACTTTAGGGTAAGCAGGGTGCATCGTCTCAAGATAGGATTAGACTCACCTGCCCCATTCATCTCGAGATGTGTCTTTGCCCTTACGAATCCCCTCTTCCGTCACTGATGAGATCACTCCTGCCAAAGGCGGCCGGTGCGCTCAAATACCACTTAGAGGTAGGAGGTTGCACCGCACCACCACTGTCAACCTGTTTGCGGCTCTGTTTACGCCTCTGGTGAGACGCAATTACCTCAGAGAGCTTAAGCGTCATGGCTGTGACCACATCAAGAGGCTGCTGCTGGTGATTGTTGACTCCACGGTAGCGTGACCGTATCGCTCGCACCACAGCGGCTTTGAGCGTGAGTGCAGGCTGGCCTCACTTTGTGCTCAGCGCTACTCCTGCTCATGTGCCAAGCGGGCTTGATGGGTAGCGATGCGCGCCAGCAACTGCTTTTGTGCAGGCGTAAAGACCTCATCTTCTGGCTGGCTGTTCTCTGTGAGAGCTGGGCTCTTAGTAGTAGTAGTAGTGTCAGTAGCCTCTGACGGCGCGACAGGCTTAACCGTCACTTGCGGCGCTGCGGTCTTCGGCGCCTGCTGCTGATGCAGCCGCTTCATGCTCTGTGCCCTTACTGTCGCAGGAACAAGCACCACTTGCGGCTCTGCCTGCGCTGCAGTCGGCAGCGCTGCAATGCTTTTCTCCCCTGCACTCTGTCTTAATGCGCCCTCACTACACGATAAAGCCTCAGTGGTGGGGGTATTGGTTGTGGTGGTGGTGATGGCATGACGCTCCTGAAAACGCAGTAAGACCGCAGGCGTACTCTCCTCCGCCCCGTCGCTGGTCTCGGGAGCCACACCAGAGGCTGCAGAAGCAGAAACAGAAGCAGCGGCAGCAGCTGCAGAAGAAGAAGATGATGATGATGATGTCTCACGCGCCTCAGGAGGTAAGCCAAAAAAGCCCGCGATCATGTCACTACTGCTCAAGCACAGCTCCTCAGCTGTGAGGCTATCCTCAGTAAGAGGATTGGAGGTGACGGATAAGTACAACGAGGCAGGGAAGTAGATCACTCCCCCTATCACAGCAATAAGGGCAAGGGCCAACAGGTACAGTGGCACCCGCACCACTAACCCAAGGACGGCGCCCACAAAGTGGCTGATGCTCCATGCGATGAGGAGCGGTTTGCTCCCAGACTTATGAGGCATAGTTGCTCCTAAGGAAAATGGGGTAAGGGCCCTTAATCTCTATGGATCAAGGGACAGCAAGTAACGGCAAGGTACAGGACTTTAAAGTCCTTGTGGGTACAGGGCACAGACCTGTTAGAAGTGTGCGGGGGTGGTTGAGGCTATTCCCGCGCTTGACAGCGCAGTGCCGCCTGACGGCGTCACCGCTCACAGGTAAATGGTGACAAAGAGCACATAATCTAAACAGCGCCTCACGGCGCCTTTCCTCACGGCGCCTTATCTCGAGAGCAGCACGGCAGCAAACACCTACTCTCAGGGTAAAAACAGCTGCTTGTAGGCACTTACCTCCTGTGGAAAATGCTTGTGGGGATAGTCTCATTTCAGGCCATCATGCTTACCCCACTTCAAGATAGGCTTAGGCTCACCTGCACCATTCATCTTGCAGTGCGGGTGGATTGCAAGGAGTGGGAGGAGTGGGAGGAGTGGGACGTACCAGCACTTAACCTTGCAGCTACTACTACTACTGATAAGAGCACTTGCTCTCTATCCCCACGCTTGGCATAAGCGCCGCCTGACGGCGTCTATCTCGAGAGCAGGTGTTGGCTGCGGCGCTACGCTCGAGATAAGGCGCCATCAGCTTTAGCGCGTATGCTGGGTGTAGAAACAGGCCGTGTTAAAGCCCAAGTTAAAGGTGTAGACGTAGGCAATGAGCAGACATAACTCCACACAAAAGACAAAGGCAGTACACACCATGACGCCGCCTAACACTGCCAGCACCACGCTGGGCCAGCCCATAAAGGACGTAAACTTCTTTACGCCCATGAGGGAGCGATGACGCATCTCTGCCAGCACACTAAAGCGCTGCCCATATAAAATGCCCCAACATAAAAGCGCCGCAGCCAGTTCGATGTGCGCCAAATAGGCGTTACCTACCTGCTGTAAAAGGGCAAAGGCACTGCTGTTAATGGCAATGGACTCATTGAGGGTGTAAAACTGCTCCGTGAGTACTCGCCACAGTACAGAGCAGTACGTCAGTACGATTTGGCCCAAATAGGCCATGCTGGAGGCAAGATCACCCAGCGCCGCAAAGCCATGAAAAAGCACCGAGAACCCCACGGCTATGAGGAGTAAGAGCAAGCTCTCCTTGAGCACGGTTATGCCCCACAGCATTGCGCGTGAGAACAGCACTTTAATGAGGGTGCACAGCAGTACATAGGCAGTAGTAGAGACAGCGGCGGTGCCACGCTGCAACAGCGCGCGCCACCATGGAGGAGGTGTCTGCGCAGCCTTTTCTGCAGCCGCTTGCTTTGCGGCGTCTACCTCGTGGCACACAGACGCGACGAATTCACGCTCAAACTTATTGCAGTCCGCACTCAAGGCCTGCTGCGCCAGCTTGCTGTTGTTGGCCCCATCGGGATCAATGGTCGTGTTGCTGTAGTCAGCAGCAGGGCTCAGGTCAGCACCGCTTGCGCTCTGTGCGCTGGCGCTCAAGCTGGACTCAGCAGCGCCGACGCGGGCTTTGATGCCACCGAAGCTGGCCTCGCTACCGAGGTTATTACCACCAGCGGCAAAGGCATCATCCATGGGGGTAAAGTGCAGGCCGACTTCTTGGGCCCACGCCAGATCCGCAGGTTGAGCAAAGCTGTCACTGCCTACCTGTTGGCTCGGCGCCTCATCACTATCATTGCTGTCACTGCCGGTGGCAGTGGCAGTGGTGTTATCAGTGGGGTCACTGCTGTCACAGCCCACGCTACTGCCAATACCACTTCCGCCAGCGAGCTTACGGCACAGAACCTCCTCAGCGGTGCGGGCTGGTGGCTGCTCCGCTGGCGTTATCGGCGGTACCGGCGATACGCCGGTACTTTGCTCTGGTGTTAGAGCAGAGTCCGCCGCCATGGCCGCAGGAGCGCTCTCTGCTGCTGGCTGCTCCTTTACCTCAGGTGCGGTGAGCAATGGGATAAAACCCTTATAGAACTCACCATTAGCAAGACGAGCAATGAACTCAAAGTCAGGCAGCTTCATCAAAAGCGAAGGTGGAAAGAGCTGCGTTTCTTTGTGCGTCACTGTACGGGAGGTGTTGTAGCTGTCGTTTAAGGCTAAGCCCTCATTAAAGGACGTAGAACTGGAGCGCTCGCCTACTACGGTGGTGGTCAACACCGAGGAAATAACATTGGCGGTCTCGGGGTCATTCACCCGCAAGGATATGATGTTGTTGCAGTTGGCAATAATCTGCGCGGCCGCGTCTTTGGAGCCTGCACGGCGCGAGAGGTCAGCCACGCTCTGCGTGGCAATGGTGACGTTAAAGTTAGCGGCACGGGATTTATTAAGGAGCTGAACTAAGCTTTCGCCTGCGATCTCTGAGGCCTCATCAATAAAGATGGAGACACGCTTGTGAGGTGTGCCGTCAGCATTGAGCTTACCGGCCACAAAGGCCAGATCAGAGATTAAGAGCTTGCCTAAGGCCTGTCCCGTGGAAGCGTCTTTTAAGCAATGCAGCGCGGCGTAAAAAATCTTGTTCTGGGTAATGATGTCTAAGAGGCAAGGCAGATCATCGTCCTCACGACCAGATAAGAGCCCTAAGAGGTCCCCTGAGGTTAAAGCCATGAGGTAAGGCAAGACACCGTTGGAGACCTTTTTGTAGTAGTCAGGGGTAAGCGCGCAGATGGAAAAGATCTGGTCGATAGCCTGCTGGGGATTAGTCAGATGCTGCGCACAGAGCCACTCATAGAACTTTAAGAGCTCGGTTAGGGAGGCGGCACGGGCGGCGGTGTTAGCGGCGCCGGTGGCTCTCTTTGGAGAGGCGCTCTGCGCGCCCCTGCTCTCACTGCTGTCACTGGTGTCACCGCTACCACCGGCTGCACCGACGCCAGCGACGCCACTGACGCCACTCCCTCTGCCGTTGCTACCATTACGACGGCTGCTACCGGCAGCAACGCTTATGACAGCGCTTACATCATTAGCAGCTGATGCAACAGCAGAAGCAGCAGCTGAATAATAAGAAGAAGAAGAAGAAGAACGGCGGCTAACACGGCGTGTCGTAGCGGCGGCGCTGCTGCCGCTGTTGCTCCCCTCACTGGTGTCACTCTTAGTGGTGGTGGCGGTGGCACTCTTGTGGCCAGCGGAGACCACGGCAGAGACAGCGGTGGTTGCAGTTGAGTTTGAGGCAGAGGCAGCGGAGGCTGCAGCGGTGGTGGTGGCACCACTGCCAAGATCAGTCTCACCACTACTGGCAGTACCCTCAGAGCGCGCTGCTGCTGCTGCGTCCTGCTCTAAGCTGATGCTGCCCATTACACGAGCGGCACTGTTACCCGTGCTGCGCGCCGTGCGGGTACGGCTGCTCTTGGTGCTGCTACGGCTTGCAGTGCGGCGCGTCGTGGTGACAGCACTGGTGTCACTTGTAGTGCCACTCGACGCCGTGCCTTTGGTGTCATCCTGCGCTACAACCTTAGTGTCACACTTAAGGTCAGAGGACACTCCACTCTCAGGGATAGTCGCGCTGGCAGTGACGGTGGCTCTGACTGTCTTAGAGGCCGCGTCTGCGGCCGCAGCTGAGGCAGAAACAGAGGCAGAAGCAGAGAACGCGTCCTGCGCTAAGCTCTGGCTCTCATTTCCTTGAGTGGTGCTGCTTGTGTTGGTGGTTGTAGCTGTGGCAGCAGTGGTGGCTGCAGTGGTGGTCGCGCTGGTCTTTGTACGTGAGCTCTTGGTACGGGTAGAGCGTGTGCTGGTAGTACGAGTGCTGCGGGTGCGAGTGGAGCGCGAGGCTGCTTTTGTCTTGATGGTAGCAGGTTCTGCTGTCGCTGCAATGGTAGCTGCTGTTGTAGCGACTGACGCCGCGCCCAACGCAGCAGATGGCTCGGCCTCTCCCTCTTCCTCAAGGCTGTCCTCAAGTAAGTGCTGCGCTACTCTGCTTAAGGATTGCTGAGCTACGCTCTCCCCAGCGGCGGTACGGGAGACGGTTTTTGCTTTTTGCGCAGTGGTGCTGTTCTTTGCTGGAGTTAAAGATGAGAGGCAACGCAGCTCATGCTGTGGTGCTTGGGCATTGCAGACTACGGTACGGGCTTTTGGCTTGGTGGTACCAGTGGCAGTGCCACTGGTAGTGGTAGCAGTGCGGTGTCTACTCTGAGTAGAGATGTCCCTATGAGCAGTAGCTGAGCGCACAGGAGCAGCTCCTGTGGTGGCGCTACTATTACCACTAACAGTACCATTACCACCCCTACACATTGCAGTGGATCTTGATGTGGTGGTGTTAATGGTTATAGCGCTGGTGTTGTGAGTAGCACTGTTAGCAGTGGTGCTGCACTGCTTCTCTGCCTTTGCCCCAGAACCTGAAGAAGAAGAAGAAGAAGAAGACTTAACCAGAGAACAATCTCTTGCCGCGAGCTGCACACTGGCGCCAAGAGGCGCAGCGCAGTTTGCTATCTTAGTGCGGCTACGCGTGCGGCCCTTTCCTGTGGCAGTAGAACCAGCACTACTGCCATGGCTGCTACTGCTCTCCACGATGAGATCAAAGTCAGTGTTTACCTGCTGCATGACGCGCTCGAGGTCTTCAGGGGAAATATCAGGTACAGTCTCTCCTAAGAACTCATCCTCAGCGGAGCTGAAGTAGCCCTCCTCTTGCAGCGCCGCCATGATCTTTTGCTCTTTACTCAAGGAAGCGGCACCCTCAGCATGAGGGCCTAAGAGCATAGTCACGGCATAGCAGTTACGCTGCAGCTTTTGGTTCTTGATGCCATGTAAGCGATTAAAGTAGACCGAGACCTCGGGTAAGTTGATCTTTATGACCAGCTGATTTAAGTAGGTGCGGATTGCGCTGCCAAAAGCCTCGTGGTGCGAGACAATGTGGCGAATACGCGCTAAGGTCACCTTTTTACCGGTGAGCACACAGCACTCGACAGCAGCGCTCACAGCCATATTGGCGTAAGCTTTAAAGCTGGCAGCAGAGCCAGCATCGGGCATCATGGCCGTTAAGCGGTCACCAATCTCGGTGGCGCGATCAAAGACAGAGAAGGGGCTAAAGCCAGTGTTGAGGTAGTCCATGATCGCCGCATCATCAATACTCTTGACTGCTGCGGCCAAAGGCGACAGACGCAAGCCCTGTTCTGTAGCCCTAGAAGATGCAGAGGCAACGTCCGAGGCTGCACGGGCCTTATCTCTACCATTACCGTGAAGCTGTTGCTGCTGCGCTCTGGCCTGTGCCAACTGCTGACGTAAGCTCTCTGTACCCGCAAGAGCAGCATCACTACAAGTAGCAGAAGCAGAGGCAGAGGCAGAGCCTTGCTCCATATCCATTAGCGGAGCATAACCATAGAGTGGTGCCCGTAAGGAAGCAGGGGTATGCTGCAGCGCAGCGGGCATAGCGCCCTGCGCATGAGGGACAAAGGAGCCTACCTGATGCATTTCCGCGTACAGCTGCGCTCTGGCCTCAGCGGAGATATCACCACGGGTGGCTACCATTTGGCCATGAGAGAGCCCACCTACAGGAGAGCGCAGCCCCATTGTCTTGAGGAGAGCACGCTGCCCATCCTCGGATATGAGAGAAGAGGCTAAAGGACGGCCAATATCGAGGACATAGACATTATCCAAAGGCTCACGGTCAGCATAGCGTGCGGCACGGACAATACTCTTTTTTAGATCGCGGTCACCTTTAGGGTCAATGAAGATGACCGTATCACCACGCGTAATGGCTTCTGAGCCTAACTCATCATAGAGACGGGTCTTACCGGCACCGGTAGTACCTAAGATTAAAGTGTGGCCAGAGAGGGCCTCCGTAAGCAGGCTGATAGGCTCAAAGGCATGCTGGTCTTCGACGGCATGGATATCAGGAGAACCCTTTTTGTTTGCCGGAGAGCCACGCAAGCCGACCTCCATGAGCTCTTGAATGCGGCGGGTATGTAGCGGCTTCCAAGGGTAGCCAAAACCGACGATACAGACATCAGAAGGCAATAAGTTCAGATGGGTCTCACGGCTCAAAGGCGGCAGCAAATCCACAATGAGTTCTTGGATGCTGGACAGCGGTAGAGGCACGCCAGGGTACAGGCGCTTGCCGATAAAGGCTGTGGTCTTTACGGTCTGGATATAGCCTGAGTAGACTACAGGCAAGTCTGTCTTATCGGCGGTTGCGGCTAATAGACCTTTGGCCACTGCTTCATCGCAAGGCACGACACCGGTGGCAGAGACCGTGTCAGCAATCTGCTGCTGTGTCTGCACCGCAGAGGCTGTGTCCTCAGTAGCATCAGCAGTAGCACCAGCAGACGCAACCGCAGTAGCAGTAGCAGTAGCAACGTCTGGAGGCACACGCCGGTGCCATGAAATGCTAAGGCCATTCGGGGTAAAGAGAATCCGTCCTCCTAAGTACGAGCGATACTCTTGATTCTGTCCTGAAGACAGAGCTTCGTGGTTTAAGGAGTCAGTGATGCCCGCGCGAGGTAAGTTAAAGGCGTAGTGGCACAGAGCAAGTAAGAGCACACTAAAGGCGATGACGGTGGTCAGCTGTGGTCGCAGCAGCATATCGACCCATAAGGCGAGCAGCACACCTAAGCTTAGGACCACGACAACACGCATTGCGGGGAGGTTATCGACACCGTGACCTAAGACCAAGTCACGATCGTCGTAAGTCGCCCCACGAGCGGCGTTTTTACTGAAGAGATGAGCGACAACCTGCATTAAGCGGCGGCATTGCGGGAAAAGCTTGGGCATAGGAAACTCCTGCAGAAAGTTACGCGCACCTCGCTGCGACACGGGATAAGGTCGGTGCCACGCTCTAGCGGTTTACACCGGCACCAGCTGTGGACTGCGCGTAAGGACAGCACCAAGGCCCCCACAACACCGCCGCCCTACCACCTACCGCTGTGCAGCGCAGTGACGGTGCCCCAGCCTTCACCGCAGAGAAGAAACAGACTGGATGTGGCAGATAAGGCCACACCGCTTGGGCGGCGTGACGGCCCTTGCGTCCTTGTCTTGAGAGTACAACCCCGCCTCGTGCACTTTTGGTCACTTTTGTGAAGTGACTGGTGTAATTCGTCCCCAAACTACCCCGCACAAAGATGATAAATAAGCACTTTTTGTAGTTATTAGACCTTTTAACGAAATCCGCGAAAATTACTGGCTTTTGTATGCGCACGCATAGCTAAACTTGCTCACATCTAGAGGCCAAAAAGCGCTTATATACGCTGCAAAAGCGCAAGCCGTAAGGCGGCCAAACTAGGCATGTAGCTTTTTCCCATGAACAAACTAGAGACACCTTCTGCGACTATGCCCATCAGCATTGTGGTACAAGCTCGATCTAAATCAGCGTGTAGCGGAAAAACAGCGGGTATTAATCTACCCCTCTTGACACTAATACATACTTGGCAAAAATCTGCAAAAATCCCTATCGCGCTTAGCTTTACGACCTACCTCCTGTAAGTTTTGTCATGTCTTGATTCATCAAGGTTTTAGATTATTGCGAGGTAAGAACAATGTTATATCTAGATAAGAACACTTCTTTAGTTTCACATGGATCATAGTTTCTTATGGATAGCGCTATATCAAGGCTTACAGTAGGAATGAACCTTGCTGCTTAAGCTAGTTAGCATTGGATAACTCATAAGCATTTATTACTAGATCTGTTGACAACTTTTTGTTAATCGATAGCAAAAACGAGAGGGTTTCTAGTATTAAACATATCCAGCCTCTGCCTGCAGCGCCCGCCCCACGCCACTTCCGCCTTGGCCCAGCTCATTCCCCGCGCCCCGCGCTCCTGCACTATCTTTTGCCCCTCACATAGAAGCCCTTTGTCCTGAGCATGCAGCACAGGAAGAACATGACGGGCCCAGAGAAGGGTTCTCTGGGGGATCAAGGCTGTGGAGTTACAACTTGGCTCTACTGGCAGCCCCGCTTGAGGTTATGAGCCCTTTGTGCCGTAAAAACGTGTTTTTGCGCCCGTTTTGTATCTATTGTCAATAGATACTAAAATAAGCGCTAATATACGACAATAGTTGCTCTGAAATAGCTTAATTACAGCAAATTTAAATTTGTTTACTGATTCATACTAATACACTGCTTTTGCCTACTTTACTTTTATCACCATTTTCCAAGGCGTCTTGGCCGTCTGCAAATGCGTTTATTTTTGTGGACAGGTACCTGCGTACTTTGCAGGTTACTGCCACCTCATACGCGCTTGTCAGGTACTGCTGACACACAGTACCAAGACGCAGCAGCAGGTCTTAGTTGCAGTTTGGAGGCAGCACAATGCTGCATGGCAACTACACCTTGGTTGCTGCCACATCGCTGGCACATGCAAATATACAGAGCTCTGACCGGTGCAACGCCGGTGCATAGCACACAGCTCTGCGCTTAACAGCCACCATACTGATGAAACGGTGGCACCCATGCCAGCTACATCGCCCGCCCCAAGCCTCTCTAATAAGAAAACTCTTAGGACAGGACGATGCCGCCACGCTGCATATTACGCAGGCGGTGATGATACTTGCTCTCTGTGCTTGCGCTCAGCAAGCAATCTCCTCTATGGCAGTGGATTTCTTTTAGCACTTCACCTCACCACTGCTCCGCATTTAGTACAGTCCCTCTCGCTTACGCGCTATCCCCCTTTTATCCCTATCCTGCCGCTTCTAAGCTGCTTTCTTTTGCTTGCTTTACGACTCAGGCCACTACGGCCAAAGCTGTCAGCATGTGCGGGCATAGCCACGCAAAGCAAGGCAGTGCACATGAAGCAACTATGGCAGAGGCCCCTGTAGTGATGCCCTCCTTTGCTGTACCTCAAGTGCAATGCTTTTGGCCACAGGAAAGGCTGACGATTCAGGACAAAACAGGCATCAACCGACGTGATTGACGGGAAAAGTGAGTCATACAGCAACAGCAGACGCAAGGTCTGCTGCATGGATCGTTATGTTGCTGCCTCAAAGCGGCAGAGCGCAGGGATAAAGGCACTGTTACGGGATACGCCGCTCATGAGGGGACATGCCAAAACACTACAAGGGAATGAGGGCTCAACTGACAAAAGCATCAAAGACAAGCGCTTTTTATGTGTAAGACACAAACTACAAACTGATGAAACAAACTAACAACGCGCTGAAGTACTTACTCGCTCAGTACCGCGCTATTTTTAAGAACGCCTACTTTAAAGGCATTGCCTCTGCTGTACTCTTAACTGCGGGCTTAGCCGTTGCCAGCACACCTGCTCAGGCTGCTTGGGTTAACGGTACAACAACTCCTGACGGAGTCCTCACAGTAGATGATTTCAACTCTAGCTCAATCAGCAATGTAGCAGGCCATAACGAGACCATTAGCTCCAATCAAACTGTAGACTTAAACAGTGGTGATTGGACGACCATGAATGATTGGCACAGCACCTCCGGCACCGCCTTTACCGGCATTCTGACGGTGCAAAATGGCGCTACCGTATCGATCGAAGGTGCGGCCGACCGCACCTTTGGTATGCGTGGTTTAACCGTACAAAACGGTGCGACCTTAAACCTCTCCAACACCAATAAAACCAACACCTCTATCCTAGGTTATGTCGGAACGGCAGAAAACACTGTTACTGGTGAATACGGCACCTTTACCGTTGATCAAAAGTCTACAGTCAATCTGACTCAATTTGGCGTTGAGTTTAACGACGTCAAGGTCAGCGATGGCAGTGTTATCACCTTAGGCGGCCTCAAAGAGAAAGACTATGACAACGCCGTAAATAAGGCAAAAGAAGATAAAACGACTCCAGAGGCTCGACGTGCCAACTATTCGCATATTTATGCTGTAGGCGCAGGGACAAATGGCGTAGCCAGTGTCTCGGACTCGACCATTAACTTAAACCACGAGTCATTCTTTGCAGGCACTACGGATGTCCAGTTTAATGGTGCATCTGTTGTCAACTTTGCCGGTGAGCTCGTCGATCTGGATGACGAGGCCAAGCCAGCGGACAACAAAGACATCGTCTACACTGGCGACGACTACGCCTCCTCATTCATCATGGGTAGCAATAGAGTGGTCTTTGAAGCCTCTTTTGATAATGAGGGCAAGATCATCGCTGTACCACAAATGAATGTGGCTGATGGCAAATACGGTGCTATCTACGCCAAAGCCATTAGACTGCGTAATGCCGACATCAATGTGGGCCAAAACGGTACCCTGATCTTAGACGGTCTCTTTGGTGGCAAGACCGCAGATAAAGTCGGTCAGCATAGCGCTGCATTGATTATCTTAAGAGATGTGAACGCCAACAACCAAGGCACTATTGTGCTTGGTAATTCTGCCTCTGGTGGTACGACCAAAGTTGCTGGCCTTACAGACATGCAAGGCCAATTGGTCAACTACACCAACCTCATGGTTAAGAACAATAACCCTGAGACAGATGATGGTAAAAACAAGGGCCACCTGATCATCTCTGAGGATCAGCTGCTCAAGCACTACGATGCAGATAACAATCTGTTACCAGAGGGCGTGTTTGCCGGTGCCAATGTAGGTGTAATTCTGCAGTCAGCCAAAGGCAAAGGCAATGCCATCTTAGAGCTGGTGGGCACTGATGCAGACGGTCTTGACCTCAACAAGGACGTGTCCTTTGTCTCGCAGAACGATATCGATAAGTACGAAGCTACCGCCGAAGGCTCTACTGCAGGCGACTCTGAGACACGCTTCTATGCAGGCAAGATCTTCGTCCGCAACAACGGCACCATTAAGGGCGAGCACTTAGTCCTGCATAAGGGCTTAGACTTAGCCGATATCAGCAAGCTGACCTTAGATGGCCGCATCTTAGACTTAGGCTCTGCTGACTACAGCGGTGGCACCTTAAGTGGCTTAGGCATCGAAGCCGGTATCGCTCACGACGACCTGTCCTTAAACGCTTCGGGCACGATCTTTACCGTAGATAAGGGCTTAACCTTAAGCCGTGATTACTACACCAAAGATGCCTCTGGTGATTACACCACCACTCCAGAGCAAGTGGCTAACATCCACGGTGACAACATCGTCATTGGCAATGCTAAAGCTTCTGCTTCAGGCTCGATTACCGTCAGTGGCGGTGCATGGCAAAACGCTGATCGCCAGAGCCTGACCATTACCTCTGGTAGCTTAAGCGTGGGTGCGGTGCAGGCTGCTGACCTGGATGGGGACGGCATTCTCGATACTGATGATCAACTCGATGGTAATGACGGCCTTGATGACGGTTGGAAGTACTACAAGAACGGCAACCCAGCGTCCTTAACATGGCATGGCACCTTTGACATCAAGGGTGCGTCTAATACCGCCTCTAATGCCAATATCAATGTAACTGGTGCCACTGGTGCAGACGCTACCTTAGACCTCACTGATGCCAACATCACGTGGGGTGCAGGTACGATCACCGTCTCTAGTACCAGCACCAATGAAGATGGTGATCACATCTCTGCTACCGACTACTTTGCCCGTGCTGGCCACGGTATCTTAAAGATCACCGGCACTGAGCTCAGTGACTTCTTAGACCTCACTGGCTATGACGATGATAAGACGGCCACCTTGCTCGACCTGCAAAAGGGTGGTGTGCTCTTAGTTGACGGCGCTGTCACCGGCGATATCGACTTCTCTAAGATCACCAGTTCTACCGCTGGTACTGCCGGCAATATCAACTTTAACAGTGATACAGGCAAATCTGGTGGCTGGTTAGTCTCTACCGGTGAGCTGAGCTTAGTAAACAAGGGCGAAGATGCTGCTACCCTCAATCTGGGTGAAGGCGCCATTGTCGCTCAAGGTTTAAGTGTCACCGACAAGGCCACCAACAAGACTGGCACCGACGCTGCTGACAATGTCGTCACCGTCAGCGGTGGCACCTTATTTGTGGCGGAGCGCTTTACCTCTGCCAATAAAGAGGTGGTCTTCAATGGTGGCTCGCTGCTCTTAGACGCCCATGGCATGGCTGAGTTTGGCGTTGATAACGCTTCCAATGTGGGCACTGTTGCCGTCAATAAGCTCACCTTTAGTGGTAGTGCTGACAGCTCGCTGGAAGTCTACACCGGTGACTGGACTTTATCCAACAATAGCACTTTAAGCGACATCAACTTCACTGATGGTGCCAAACTGCAAGTGGGCAGTTGGGATGACTACCTGCGTTTAGGCCACACCGCTTCCTTAACCGCTGATAACATCAGCATGGTGATTACTGCTGATCCTGATAATGTCCCAGACATTAATATCGAAGAAGGCAGCAAGGCCACCTTTAACACGATCCAAGCCGAGAATGCCGACATCAATGTTGATGGCACCTTAACCCTCTTAGGTCGCACCGACATCGATGTCGACTTAGAGACCGAACCAGAGACCTTAGCTGACTTAGGCAAGGATGCCAATACCCAAGCCGGTATCTCCTTAAACAACGCTAACATCACCGTCGACGGTGGTAACTTAGTCTTTGGTGACACCGCTGCTAATGCCTTAGTGAAGCTCTCGCTCACCACCTCTGGTGATACCACCACCTCTGCTGTGGACATCAACGAGACTTTAACCTCGGCCAACATCAACCTCACTAATGGTGCTGTCCTCAAGCTCGACTACACCTCTGGCTCTGCTGCTACCATCAATGGTGGTAAGGGTCTGACTGCCGAGCAAGCCCGCCTCTTAAAGCAAAACTTAGTGGATAGATTAGATCGTGGCAGCTACATCAATGTAGGCCAAGTGGCGCTCAACATGCCATACGATCCAAACACCATGACCACGCAGTGGGATCAGGTTAAGGACTTCGTGCAAGTCAGCAGCGACGTCACCAATGAGGTCATGCCACAAGTCTTACTGCAAGGCGTTAGCGCTGGCGATCAAATCTCCGGTCACTTTGCGGCCGTGCAGGGTGATACCGTGGGTATGACCACCATTAGTGTGGACGGCGATTTATGGCTGCACAAGGCATGGCAAAACGCCGATGGCAACAAGTACTTTGCCTTTACCGACAGCAAGAAGCCAATCGGCTTAAGCTTAGGCTCGTACTCTTCCCTCTCCCTCTATGGTGAGGGTATCGTGGGTACCTTAGCCGGTAACGGCACCGCTGGCGATTCGCTGGTGCTCTTCAAGGAAGGTGAGTTCCAGCCTGGCATCACCACCGTCTCTGGCTCTATCACTGGTATTGGCGAGATCATCGTGGATAACGATGTGGTCGTTACCAATGATGTCAAGGTCGGTGCTGTGGATATCAGCAAGTCCTTACAAGCCCCAACCGTAACGATCGATGGTCAGAACGGCGCCTCCTTAATCACTGGTACCTTAAGCGCTACCCAGAGCTTAAACATTGGTGAGGGCACGCACGACGCAGCAGTTTATGTCGCTGATGGTACGGTGAATACCACCAATCTGACCTTAACCGACGGCTCCTTACTGCAAGTGGGTTGGGATGCAGCTGATACTGATGATGTCGATACCACCGACTTCAATGAGGCTGCCAACTACTCGGGCCGCTTAGAGGTTACTGGTGCCTTAAAGTTAAATAGTGGCGAGCTCTACGTTGATCCTGCTTACAACCAGCCAACGGCTTTAGCCTCCATCAACAACCTCTCGGGTACGCAGCAAACTGACCTCTTTGCTGACACCTTAGATGGCAGCATCTTTGTCGGTCGCAATTCCGCTTTAGGTATCGGCTCGGACAGCTTAGCCACCTTAGAGGAAAAGATTGCGCGCTTCCAGCACAATGGCTCCTTAGTAGAGAATGAAGTTGGTGCCGTGGTCTACTTAGGTAAGGCCTTTACCTTAGGTAGCGGTGAGAGCTTAGTGCTCACTAACCAGACCTTAGAGGGCTTCACCAACTACTACAATACTGCTGCTTCGACCAACTACGCTCAGAGCGCGATCTTAGGTAGCCTCAATGACACCGTGTACTTAGGTGACAATACGGCCATCTTAGTCAGTGCTCCAGTAGCCTCGCGTGCTGAGGTAGGTGGTACGCCATTAATCTCCTTTGCCGGTGCTACCGGTAAGGTCATTGCCGATGGTGGTGATATCGTCATCGACGGTGATGTGCGTGCTGCTACCTATCAGGTCTTTGAGTCTGGCTCCAGCATCACTTATGTGAACAATACTGCTTACGCTCCAGTCGAGGACGCTGAGGCCCCAGCCTACGAGGACAACATCAACGTCACCACCGAGAATGACTTCTTACAAGGTGTTGTCGGTGCTGATGGTACTGTGACCTTAGGTGTGAACCCACAAGGTCGTGCCATTATGCGTGGTGCTTCTGACCCTGTCTACGCTTCCTTAGTGGCTTACGCTCGTGGCTATAACGGCTCCGTGCCAACCGATGAGGAAGTTGCTGCACACCAAGTGGCTGCTGAGAGTGGTTACACCCAGATTGCTGGTGTGAGCGACGACCGTCTGCTCTACTCCTATGATGCACAAGGCAATCGCGTCTATGGCCAGTACAGCAACTACTTCCTGCAAGAGACCATCTCCACTGGCGACGGTACTGCGGCTGAAGCAGTTGCTCGCTTAGCGGTCTTTGGTGGCGCGGCGCAAGCTGCGATCACCGCCGGTTCTTCCTCTTACGAGGCTATCTCCGGACGTATGGGCATGGGTGCTACCGGTTACAACCTCACGGTTGCTGACAACACCCAAGGTGCTGCCCTGTGGGTTACCCCAATGTACAAGAGCTCCGAGTCGGATGGCTTTGATGCTGAGGGTGTGGACTACGGTGTCGATCTCAACCTCTATGGCGTGGCTTTAGGTGCTGACTACACCTTAGCCAATGGCGTCAGCTTCGGTGCCATGTTCAATGTCGGCTCCGGTGATGTTGATGGCAAGGACGCGGGTAGCGCTGTCTCCAATGATTTCGACTACTACGGCTTTGGTGTCTACGGTGGCTTCAGCGCCAACAACTTCAAGGTTGTAGCTGACCTCACCTACACCGTTGCTGATAACGATCTGGAGGCTAATACCTCGATCGATACGGTCGGTGCTTCTATTGATACCAGCAACTTAAGCTTAGGTGTGACCGCGCAGTACGCCTTTGACTTTACCGGTGCGAGCGTGACCCCACATGCGGGCTTACGTTACAGCTACATCGATATGGATGACTACGATGTTGACGGCGAGGGCACGGTTGCTTCCTACGACGGCGACAGCATGGGCATCTTCTCCATCCCTGTGGGTGTGACCGTCGCTAAGGAGTTTGTTGGTGGCAACTGGTCGGTGAAACCATCGTTTGACCTGACCTTAACCGGCAACTTTGGCGATGACGAGACCGATGGCACCGTACACTGGGCGGGTGTGGAGAACCTCTCCACTAACGTCAGCTCGGAGGTCATTGACAACTTCACCTATGGTGCGACCTTAGGTGTGGCTGCTAAGACTGGCAACTTTAGCTTAGGCTTAGGAGTCAACTACACTGGCTCGTCGAGCACTGATGAGTACGGCGTAAAGGCCAATGCCCGCTTCGTCTTCTAAGACCTCACGGTCTTAAGACTAAACCCCAAATAGAGCAAAGTAACCTTTGCTCGCTCCTACAGCCAGCGGGGGAGCGCACAGCACTTATCTTCAGTATGTGCAGCCCACGCTGGCTGTAGGTACCAAAACAAGGGAGCAAAGCCTTAGCTTCTGCACTGTGGTGCAGGGACAGGAGCAATGCTCCCTTTTTACAGCAGACATCATCTCTACAACATAACGCTGTCTGCGTTTATCTCAACTGCTATATATGGGCCGTGACCCACGCTTTGGCGTGGTTAGCAGTACTCCAAGGTTACTGACTTTGAGGAACGCCCATCTTTCAGCAAATAGGAGCTTTATATGGAAAACAGCAACACTCCGAGCAACATCAAGGATCTGGTTAAAGCCGCTAACGATAAAACTTCGTGGCGTCGTCGCCTGCAGGCATTAAACGCGCTAAAACAGCTCGATTGCCAACAGTCTCGCGATGTCATTATACGTTTAGCGATCCATGATCGAGTATACGCGGTAAAGCGCGCAGCATTTCTTGCAGCCCAAGCGCTCAAGCTGACCAAAAGGGGACAACCAATCCGATTGGGCAAAAAGGATATTGGCTTTAAATCCAAAGACTTCAAGAAAGTCTTCTTGCGCATCAGACGCGAAACGAAGATGCCAGAGCTTGATCTCGAGCTCTTCAAGAGAACCCTTAAAATCATCAACCCTGAGATGTATGACGTTATGGAGTACGAGAAAGGCGCTAAGTTTGACGAGTGGATCACCAATCTGTACAAGAGCCTGCCCAAGAACAAATAGCAAAGAGTGGCTCTAGCAAGCTTTGTCCACTGTGTAGTAAGCAGCTAGGAGCGTCGCTGCTATGTTAACGCATGTTAATTTCTGCGCGGTTCTTGAACCATATACATACTCACACCTCCCCACTTATTACAGTCCTCATTGATGATTTTTCCGCATAAAACAGCCGTGAGCACCGCGCATGGCTACTGCTAACATCAAGGGCGCACCGTCAAGAACAGGCTGTGCGCCCTTTTTACTTTTAAGGAGCAGCAATGATTGGTGGGTGGTGCCCCCCCTTGTAAATAAGCCAATCCTCATTTTGCCTAACAATCAACAATCCCATAAATATGAGGTTTATACCGACATCTTTTGTTGGCTTGTGGCCAACTTTACCGATCTGAGCTGGTTGCCTTGCTTTTGCCCTAGTTACAGGGCTAAGTGGCTACGGCTACAAGGATGGCGGTATTTCACGCTAAACAACGTGATGAACAAAATGGCGTCACCGGCCACAATGATTGTGTTGGCCACGTGGTGGTAGTGGTGGTAGTGGTGGGCTAAGCATGCGTGCCTTAGCAGCGGCCGGTTACAGGGAATGTAGACACTGGCTACCCAGAACGCTATCTGCGTGCTTTGCCTCTATTCCCCTTCTACCGCAATTACCTTTAAGCTTGTGGTGATGCCAACACAGCTGAGGAGTGGCGTCATAAAGCTACGCACAGCTACAGCCAGACGCTACCAAGGCTCTAACAAGCAGAGAATCTGCATGCTGGGTACACGCCATCATCATGGAGGTCGCCTCTGTACGAGCCGCGTGCTTCCCTAACACGTAGCCAGCTTTACTCCAAGCCATGCTCGCTGATCAGTGCGCAGCGCTGCCCCTCATAACAGAGCCAGACACTCACCATGCTGCCAGCCAGCCAGCCAGCCGCCACAGCTTTTACGCACCCTGCTGTGTATCTAGATTAGATAGATCCTATAAATGCAGCTAATTTGTGCTAATGACTACGTAAGAACAGCTTATCTTAAGGGTGGTTAGTTTTCTATACGTATTGGATGCAATTGGCAGACTTTTTTTTTTTTCTTTTTACTAGAAAAATTAAGCTCAAGGTTTTGTCCTTAAACAGCGACTATCTATGCGTGGTTTTGCCCGCAGCCGCCTGCGGTCGCGACCACCCTCACACGCTTGTTTGGTCTCAGGAATCGCAACAATCCTGAGTTTGGCGCCTCATGGTAGCTCGTATCTTTCTCTGCCTGCGCGGCAGAGCTGCAAACGGAATGGGATTGTCCCCACGGGAGCGTAACACGGGCTGGTTAGCTTAATAGAGCGTTACCAGAAGCTACCACTACTGAGGCGCAGCGGAGCGTAGCGCTCCTCTCTCATTAAGCCGCTTGGTCAGTGCAATGCTGACCACCGTCCATACCCTCTACACATCGTGCGGTGCAGCCTCATAGAGGCTAACAGTACAAGGCGGCACGGCATAAGACAACGCCCCTACTGTACTGTTTGACGTGAAGAAGACGATACCCAGCGCAGCACGCGTCAAGCGTGCCCCTGCCTCGGTCATACAGAGTACTGCCTACCTCACGACCGCGCAAAGTGCGGCCATATATCCACGCTCACCGCAGCGTCATGCTGCAGCCGACACAGAGCTGAGCGTCTACCTCTTCTCTAAGTACCTCTCTAAAGCTGCCCCTATCCTCATGCCACCTCTGGTATGAGCCCCCGCATGGCGGCACGCTCGGTCTCCTCGGCAAAACTTACTGCAGCACTGGTGGCAACAAGTAAGGCATTAGCCTCTACGCAGTCTCTCCTCTCTAGCTCTACCCCCGCCAAACCGCATAAACAAGCGCTTTTCTACCTAATAAACTAACAAACTGATGAAGCAAACCAATAACGCGCTGAAGTACCTGCTCGCCCAGTACCGCGCGATCTTTAAGAACGCCTATTTCAAGGGCATCGTCCCTGCTGTGCTGCTGACTGCTGGTTTAGCTGCGGGGCAGGCTCAAGCAGTTGTCTCAAATATCGATACTATCAACAACTCTGAAGACGAAATCTTTGAGATCAATGGCGACGCTACTGACGGCAACAACCAGTTACAGCTAAAGGTATCAAGCGGTGATAGCCTCGACAAAGACATCAACATCATCGTAGGTGATAAGGCTCATCACATCCAAACCAACAGCGGCGAAACGGCAGGATCAACCGTAGTCTTTAATGGCAATGGTCACAACATCACCATTAAAGACGATGATAACACTTATGGTGGCTTTACCTTTGGTGGCGCACAAGTAACCTCTAAGCTGCAGGTCACTAACGTAGGCACGTTAACAATCAATGGTGCCAAAGTAAACCTGAACGTCCCTGATTCAAGCACTAACAGCTCAAAGAACCAAGTCGGTGTTGACGTTGGTGCCAATAACGTCATCATCCAAAACGGCGCTGTGGTCAACCTCAATAATGAGCTTGATGGTTCAGGAAACAGAGCCAACACCATCCTGCGCGGCTATAACATCGAGATCACCGGTGAGGACACCATTGTTAACGTCGGTAGCACCGACTTAACCGGTAGCACCAGCACCAAGAACACCAAGGCTGTCTTAGGCTGGCAACAGTTTAGAGACGAGCAAGGCGGCGTTGACTACTCTGGCTCTAACATTACCGTCGAAGGCGCCACCATTAACCTCACTGGCATTCAGGTAGAGAGCTCTTTTGGCGCTAGTTCGTACCACCCAGGCTATACCTCACGCGTGGCTGGTAATAGCTTTACCGCCGATAATGCGCGCATTGTCGTATCCGGTGGTGCCTCTGGTGGCGCCATGTTTGAGGTTCATGAGACAGCCTTAAACAACTCTGTCCTCGATATCAAGGATGGTGTGGTCTTAAACTTCGAGATGCAAGACTACTCCACCAACTTCAAGACCGATAAGGAAGCCAAGGACGCCAACATCAACTACAACGGCACCGCTACCATCAATGGCGGTCTGGTCAAGGTTGATGGCACCTTAATGGTCACCCGTGGTGGTACCTTAAAGATCGCAGATGATGTTGCCTTAACCGCAGTTACCGATGCGGCTGACAATAACAATTTAGACGGCGCTATTCACGTCAGTCTCAACGGTACGGCAACCGGTAACTACAAGAACACCGAGCTGTCGACCTTAGAGCTGAGCTCCAGCACCTTAAACAAGTTCTTAAACGACAAAACTGAGGTCATTCAGGACGGCGACACCAAAGTAGCCGATGCCTTAGGTCAGGTTAATGTCGGCTTAGGTGGTCGTATCCACTTCACCGACACCAACCAAGTCGAAATCGCACAGTTTAAATTCGACAACGACGCTGGCGCTGGCCACATCAACGTTGCAGGCATCTCTGGTGGCTCTACAAGCTTAAAAGATGACGATGTAATCGCTGGCGGCTTTACCGTAGACAAAGTGTCTAAGGCGTTAGATGGTACCCGTACCATTGTGGCCTCCAACATGTCGATCGGCAGAAGCTTAATCGCCGATAGCACTGCCACGGGTACAGCAGATTGGGAGCAAGTTAGCTCCGGCAACTCCTCGTATGCCTTCCGCTTTGAGGCCAATGACCTGACCTTAGGTTCCGAGAGCGGCACTTTCCTAAACGAGAACAACTGGAAGGGCTTTGACTCCAGCGAGAGCGCCATTGGCGCACACGAGCTCAAGGCACACCGCTCCATCACCTTTATCGATGGCACCTCTGATGTCTATACCCTGCAAGATGATGTCGTCCTCGACACCACCTTAGGCCAGAGTGAGACCATCTTAGGCTCCACTACCAGCGCTACTACAGGCACCTTAAATGGCGACGATGTCACTATCGATGGTGGCTCGATCAAGATTGAGGGCGGTGCGTGGTCGACCACTCAAGGTCAGGCTATCAACTTAGCCGACGGTAGCCTCACTGTTGCCGCCGCTCATAAAGGTGAGGAGAAAAACGACGGCTTAAACCTCGCTGGTACCAATAACACCCCATACTACGCTGGTGGTGTCGCTACTTCTTTAACCATCAATGGTGGCGCTTTCGTCATTGATGATGAGACTGATGGCACTAAAGCCACCGTCACAGTAACCGGTGCTTCTGGCGCTACCGCCCTGTTAGACCTGCGTGGTACGTCTGTAACTTGGGGCTCGGGTGCGGTCACTGTTTCAGGTGCCTCTGCACGTGACAGCAAGACTGATATCCTCTCCGATGCCGGTGAAGGCCAACTTGCCATCACTGGTGCGCAGTTCAAGAACTTCATCACTACCACTGGTACTAACCCTTCTGCGACCAAGCTGACCTTAGGCGATGACGGTGTGCTCTTTGCCGATGGCACCATCTCCGGTGATATTGATGTTGGCACCTTTGTTACCGACTCAGCAGCCGCAGGTAAGGTCTACTTCTCCGGTAAAGGCACCTTTGCCACCACAGGCGCCTTAAGCATTACCGCTGATACTGATACAGACGTGCTGGCTCTTGGTGAGGGCACCATTGATGCCCAGAGCATCACCCTGAACAACAAGGGCATTGCCGCCAATAATAAGGGCGACTTAGACAAGGACGTCTTCACCGTCTCCGGTGGTACCTTAGTTGTGGCCAGCGGTTTATCCTCGCCTAACAGCGTCATTGAGTTTAAGTCTGATGGCGCCAATGCTGGCAATCTGGAATTAGATACCGATGACAACACGCAAGGCGGCCTCATCAACACCAACCTGCGCTTTACTGGCAGCAACTCAAGCTTAAATGCCTCTCAAGGACAATGGGCCTTTGCTGAGGGCAAGGATGCTTACTTTGCCGGTGGCGCTAACTTCACTGTGGGAGCCTCTGAAAAAGAGTACGCCATTCTGGGTGATACCGCAGCCTTAACCCTCGACAACTTAAATGTCACTGGTAGTTCGACCAATAAGGTAAACGAGGGTGGCTCGCTCACCGTCAACACCATGCAAGCTGGCAAAGAGGCCATCTTCAATGTGGACGGCCAATTCACCATCAATGGTCGTAATGACATCGACGCCTCTTCCTCTTCAACGGAAATCGCTGAGGTAAAGAGGGCTGATGACACCGCTGGTATCGATTTAGCCGAGGCTACATTCAATGTCTCTGGCCCTGATGCACAACTCAAGCTGGGTAATGTGGCCACTGAGACCTTAGTCAAAATCACCGCTGGTGAGTTGGCTGACAAAGCCAAGACTACGGTCGATGCCAATAAGGCTTTAGCCGATGCTGTGATCAATCTGTCTAATCACGGTATGCTCTACCTTGATTTCTCTTCTGGCACCATCATCACTGCCCAGAATGCTAAGGACTTAAAGGATGCTTTAATCGACAGCATGGGCAACGGCATCTTAAACGTCGGCTCTGGCTCCTTAGCGATCACTTGGGATGACGAGACCAATCTCATCACCTCGTGGGATAACGTCAAGGACTTTGCCAACGTCGAGGGTGTCACCAGTGATAAAGTCATGGCGACCTTAATCAATAAGGTTGCTGTCGGCACCGTGGTTACTGGCGGTCATTATGGCGCTATCCAGACTGACTTTGCTGCCCCTACCTCCTTACAGGTTGATGGCAATTTAGGCCTCCACCAAGCTCGCGATACTGACGGCAATGGTGATGCCTACTTTGTCTTCTCCGCCGATGCAAGTGGCAAGCAACAAGCAGTGGGCGTTAACTTAGCCAACAACAGCAGCCTGCTCTTAGATGGTGCCGGTAAGATCGGTGCAATCAGTGGTAACCCAGGTTCTGAGCTCGTTATCACCCAAGGCCAATTCTCGGGTGCTAATGTCGGTGTCACCGAGGTCTTAGGTGCCATTAAGGACGTGGGCTATGTTGAGGTTGGCAACGACACGACTGTAGCTGGCGATATTACAGCTGATGAGCTGCGTGTTGAGGCGGGCAACAGCTTAAGCAATGTCTTTGCGGGCACTGCTGCTTACAACACGGTGGTCACCAACACTGATATCTTAGGCAATGCCTCCTTCTCTACCCAGAACTTAACCTTAGATGCTCGTAATGGCCGTGCTCTCAGCTATAACGACTCTTGGATCATGGGCCAAGTTGAGGTGGGTGATACCTTAAAGCTGCTGTCGAACCAAGCCACTGACTTAGTCGACACCGCTGGTAACGCCATCCACGCCAATGAGTTAATCATCGCAGGTGGTACGGTTAAGACGGTTAACACGGTCTTAGACTCTGGCTCGGCCATCTTAGTTGGTCTCGATGCGCAGACCCGTGTTGATAGCGATGCTAATGACGGCATTGATAAGACTGCCTCTTACACCGGCTCCTTTGAGACGCAGAGCTTAGACCTCAATGGTGGTGCGTTAATTGTCGATCCAGACCTTAACCACGAGACGGCCTTAGCCTCGGTTAAGAGCATGGTTGACGCCTCTACCGTCACTGACTCTAAGGTCTTAGGCACCTTAGATGGCTCCATCTTTGTCGGCCAAAACGCTGCCGTAGGCTTTGGTACTTGGGACTTAGCGGCATTACGTGATGCCATTGCTCCATTCCAAGTTGATGGCAAGTTAGTCGGCGGTGCTGATAACTTAGGCTCGATCTTCTACATCAACGGTATTACTACCTTAAGTGCTGGCGAAGGCATTGCTATGACCAGCCTCTCGCAAGAGGCCTATCAGCAGCGTCTGACGCAAAACGGCCATGTCGTAACTGCTGATGGTGTCTTAGCTGATAGCGTCTACTTCGGTACGCAGTCAGCAATGTTAATCTCGGCTGATGCCATGAATTACATTGGCCAAGAGAACACCAAGGCCTTAGTCACCTTTGCGAGCAACAACGGCAAGTTAATCGCCGATGGCGGTGAAATCTTAATCTCCGGTGATTTACGTGCCCAGAGCTACCAGCTCTTCACCGATGGTGATAACCGCGTGGTGGTTGAGGACTTAAAGGGCAATGAGGCTAGCATCGATGTTTCCACCGATAATGGCTTCTTAATCGGCACTTTAAGCTCGGCTAACGGTGCTGATGGTGGTATGGTCAACTTAAGCGTCAATCCTCAGGGTCGTGCCATTATGCATGGCGCCTCGGATCCTGTGTATGCGACCTTAGTGGCTTACGCTACTGGCTACAATGATTGGTCGGCTACCCAGCCTCAAGATGAGCTGGTTGGCATTGGTTACACCGCTGAGTCTATTGCGGCACACAATGCTGATCCAAATAGCCCATTAGTCCATAACCCATACAGCAACTACTTCCTGACCGAGACCATTCAAACTGGTAACGGTGCTTCTGCTGAAACAGTGGCCCGCTTAGCCACCTACGGTGGTGCGGTGCAAGCTGCCATTACCGCCGGTGCTTCTTCCTATGAGGCTATTTCCGGTCGCTTAGGCATGGGTGCCACCGGTTACAACCTCACTGTGGCTGACAACACCCAAGGTGCGGCGCTGTGGGTAAGCCCACTGTACAAGAGCTCTGAGTCGGATGGCTTTGCTGCTGAGGGTGTGGACTACGGTGTCGATCTCAGCCTCTATGGCGTGGCTTTAGGTGCTGACTACACCTTAGCCAATGGCATCAGCTTCGGTGCCATGTTCAATGTCGGCTCCGGTGATGTCGACGGCAAGGACGCTGGTAGCGCGGTCTCCAACGACTTCGACTACTACGGCTTTGGTGTCTACGGTGGTTACAGCGTCAACAACTTCAAGGTAGTCGCTGACCTCACCTACACCGTTGCTGATAACGATCTTCAGGGCAACACCGCGATCGATACCGTTGGTGCTTCGCTTGATACCAGCAACTTAAGCTTAGGTGTGACTGCGCAGTACGCCTTTGACTTCACGGCAGCTACGGTAACCCCACATGCGGGCTTACGTTACAGCTACATCGATATGGATGACTACGATGTCGACGGTGAGGGCACGGTTGCGACCTACGACGGTGACAGCTTAGGCATCTTCTCTATCCCTGTGGGTGTGACCATCGCTAAGGAGTTTGTTGGTGACAACTGGTCGGTCAAGCCATCGTTTGACCTGACCTTAACCGGCAACTTTGGTGATGACGAGACCGATGGCACCGTGCACTGGGCGGGTGTGGAGAACCTCTCCACTAACGTCAGCTCGGAAGTCATTGACAACTTCACCTATGGTGCGACCTTAGGTGTGGCTGCTAAGACCGGCAACTTTAGCTTAGGCTTAGGCGTGAACTACACTGGCTCGTCCAACACCGACGAGTACGGCGTCAATGCTAACGCGCGCTTTGTCTTCTAAGAGCTAAGAACTAAGGAACAAGTGATCTCATAAGTGACGGCTGCAAGGCTGAGTGCAGGCAACGTCCAAGACCTAACCTCGAGATAGGTGGTGCAGGTGCGCTTGCTACTATCTCAAGGTAGGGCACGCCTGCTGCCCTTAATGCCGTCATCTCTGAAGTCAGTCATTCCTCAGCGCTTTACTTAAACCATAAAGTACAAGAGCGGGCTCTTTGCGCCTTGCTCGATCAAGGGTGTACAGCCTCAAAGTGACCTGAGCGTGGGTTAGCCCCATGCTGATCGCTACTTGAGAGGTTGTACACCCTTTTTATTTTGGGCAAGCGCCACACTGAGCGCTGTTGCCACCGTAGGCAGCTGACAGCGGACAGTTGGCGCGCATTGATTTTTCCTGATAAATAAGCTGTTTCTGCTGTACAACCCTAAATGATAGCCACCACATTGAAGCTTGAGATGGAGGCATCCCCAGCTTTAAGGCTAGCGCCTTACCCTTGAATGTTAGGCGTCAGTAGCTCCGCTCTAAGGTAAAAGCCGTATCTTAGCGGTTTGAGAAAACTCAGCCTCAACACCTCGAAGTCAGGGCAAAGTTTTGTTCTGCGCTCTGCATGGTTCTCTTTACCGTCATTTCAAGCAGTCAAGCAATGCGGAGGGACAGCATGGCCCACCGCAAGACGTAACTTTACGGCAGCACTGTCAGTGCCTGTCCCTTGTCTCCCAGCGCTGTTTTTTACGCCCCAGCCTCTGTTTTTACAGCATTTCACAGTAATATCACAGTACCATAGATACATAAAAGTAGCATAAATACGTAGTCAAACTTCCTACTAAAGCGGTAGTTAAGCTGTTTATCAAAAAGTATAGCAATTATCTTAAGTGAGTTGGCATGGTGTCTGCTTTTTT
>JAHLFE010000225.1 GCA_018884035.1 Candidatus Anaerobiospirillum pullicola | reverse complement strand
GCTTCTGCAGCTTCTGCTGCCTCTGCTGCGGGTGCTACGGTTGTTGCTGGTGCAGCAGGGACGGGTGCTGATACAGGAGCCAGTGCTGTGCATGCAGCGCTAGGTGCTAGTGCGAGTAAGAACGCCTCTGAAGCTGACGCAACTGCGGTAGCGGCAGCTGCCGCTGTGCATGCTAATGCCGGTGCTGCCGCTCTTGCCGACTTACACCTCGTAGGTGACACCGGTTTTGTGCCAGTAATCCCTGGTATGGGCGCGCATACCGCCTTTTTAATTGGCCGTGCCTATCTCTTTGCTGAGCTCATGCCGCAAAATGAGTTCTGGAGCTGGGCCACTTTAAACTACAGTAGTGTCGCAGGCCACTACATTGCCGACAGCTATTTAGCACAATTCTTTGGGCCGATCTTTTCCCCTGACCTCAATCCTCAGGGCGAGCGCCTGTTCATCCTGCAAAACCGTGCGCTCTTCTCCTACCACTTAGGAGAGGAGCCACTTGTGGCTGTATCTGGCCCTGTCAACCTCTTTTATACCTACCCCCAGTACTTACAGACTATTACTGTGGATATGGGCTTTAAGTTCTGGGAGAGCATTGACCCTAGTGTTAAAGAGCTCTTTGCGGCCAACCCTACACTCTATCGTCGTCCCGACGACTCTAAAAACAAGCTCTTACAGCCAAGCTTTTATGGTGCGCTTTTGAGTAACAACCTCATTACGTTGTGCACCATGCTCGACCATTACCCGCACTTGCGCGAGCGCTATCAGCCGCAGCTGGCCGTGATCCTAGAGAACCTCTATGACTTTATGGAGCACGCCTACTGCCCTGATGGCTGTTTAGCTGTGTTCCGCTTCCTTGTCAGCCACATGCACGACGAGCCCGAGCAACAGCAGCTGGCTATTCGTCGCTATTACGTGCGTCAAAATCTGCTCACTCTGCTCTGTGAGCAAGTGTTTGCCTTTGGCGATCGTGACCTCAGCTACACCTTTGGCCGCCGCATTAACCCTGAGCTGCATCACTACCACCTTGCGATGATGTTTTTACAGGTGGGCATGATCTCCCCTGAGTATCGCACCCAAGGTCTGCAACTTTTAGGTGACTCGCTACAAAGCATCCTCGGTAACTTTACGCCACTATTAGTGCCTTACATGGACATCTTCTATGAAGCGGCAGTGGTGGTGCACAATGGCGAGGCCATCTCCTACTTAAGCGAGATGAAAAGGGTCTTGCACGAGGGTGATGACAGTGAGCTCTTAGCGCTCTTAGGCCGCCGCTTTAACAGCAATAAGGTCGATGGCACGGTCTCGCATTACTACGCTCAGCACGACCTGAAAGAGCAGCGCTTAGCGCACGCTCTGGAAATGGTGCAGCTGCATCAGCCACAGGGCTTTTTTGAGGTCTATCTCTGCTTAAAGGATGTATCCGGTCGCTTAGAAGAAGCTCATACCTACCTCCTTTACGCGGCCCGCTTAGGCATCAGTGAGGCGCAAGCAGAGCTGGAGGCCTTAGAGCTAACGCAGAGCTTTAAGCCGTTACCTTTTGTGATCTACTGGCGTTATTTAGAGCGCTTAGCGCAGAGTAATGTCCAGGCCTTATTGTGCCTGCTTTACTTTGCAAGTTACGGCGCCCTGATGCCAATGGACAGCACGGTCTTAATGCAGCTTATCGAGCAGCATCAGCGCTATTTTGCTTCCTCGCAGTTAAAGCGCGTCTTACGCGACTTAGGACTGTGGAGGGCCTCCGACCTCATGCCACGTAACCTGCTTGTCTTTAACAATTGGTTCTCGTTTTTCCAAAACGAGGCGGACGGGCTGCGCTTAAACGCCGAGGCCATGCAGGGTAACTTTGCCTACACCCAAGCATTCTTAGAGCTGCAAGAGCGTATGGGCCAGTGGGTATTACAGGAGGGGATTACCGATACCCGCGTGCAAAAGGTGATCTTTAAGCTCTTAGAGCGTCTTGAGCATGGCAGTACCAATTTAGAGCGCCAAGTGCTCTTTAACTGGGTGCGCTTACGGGAGATCCCCGAGTTCTTAGCCGACCGTTTGCTGGAGGCTAACGACAGCTTAATGATGGAGCACATCTTAGATGGCGTCGGCTGCGACTTCTTAACCTGTGCTTACAATGCGCGCCTTGATCACTTTAGCTCCTGTTTTGCCTATGACCTGCCTCTAAGCACCATTACCGCGCGGCAATCGCATCCTATGCGCCATGCGCGCTATTTACAAGAGACGGTGATCTCTGCCATGAACTATGGCACGCTGCCGCTGTCGCTGCAGTCCATGTTTATGTGCGCCTTACACGCGCTGCGTGGCTCGGGCCGTCCATTTCCTTTGCTTTTTGCCCGCATGTGCCGCTTTATCGCCAATAATGGCCATGCTATGGCTAAGATCATGGCCCGCAGCAATATGGCGGTCTATGAGCAGCAACCGTATGGTGAGATTTACCAGCGCTTAATTGCAGGCCCGCGTCGCCGCGATTTTCTCACCATGGCGCCAAATTTGGGCCCCGTCGTGCTGCAAGGCACCACCGTGCAAAAGCTCATGGAGGCGCTGCGCACTCACGATATCCGCAATAGCTTTTTAATCGAGCGCCGTCGCCGTCAGGGCCATAATGTCTCGACTGTGGTCTCCAGTGCCCAAGCGGCGGATCGGCGTATCCGCACGGCCTTAAATCGCTCTGATCCGTTAAGCCTCTATGGTTCCACGGGCTTAGTGGATGGCCAAGAGATCGTGCGTGATGAGCAGGAGACAAATGCCACCACGCCAGATGCGGTGCCGCAGCCATCATCTAGCGGCACTGGTGCCACTATCACCAATGCCACTGGCACCAAGGACACCTCTGGTGCCTCCGGCATCGCTACCAACG
>JAHLFE010000224.1 GCA_018884035.1 Candidatus Anaerobiospirillum pullicola | reverse complement strand
ACCAGCGCCTGCAACGGCGGTGGCTCCTGCGACTGCTCCCGCGCTTGCGCCAGCGGCACAGGCTAGTGCTGCCACTGTGGAGGCCTCTCCTGCTGCCCCTGCTGCGGTTATCACTGTCGCTCCAGTAGTCTCTGATACTAGCTTCGATGACAGCGAGGACTATGAAGAGGACGACAGCGAGGAAGAGGACAGCGAGGAAGTAGAGCTCAATCCAGCTCAGCAGATGATTCACAATTATCTACTGCGCTGCCATCAGGGCTTAGATGCCTGCACCTACTTTACGGGCCGTGGCTTAAGCGCCGAGGTTGCCACGCGCTTCAACTTAGGCTACGACGCCTTTTACCGCACTCTGCCACAAAACCAGCTCATGACGGAGATGTCTGCATGGCAGATGCAGCAGCTCAATAACCTCGAGACATGGCAAGCGGCCATTATTCCTTTAAGTGCTGACAGCTTTGTGGCCTATAAGATAGCCACCGTCAATGCCTCAGGCTTAGCGCTGCCAAGCTCATGGGACTTAGACGAGCGGCGCTACGTCGGCACCATGCAGTGCTTTAATGTGCAGGCCCTCTCCCGCTCCCTATACAATCACAGCCCCGTCTTTATTACCGGCAGTGAGATTGATGCCCTGTCCTTAGAGAGCTTAAACTTACCGGCTCTGGCCTTAGGGCACGCCTCTAATGTGGGCTCACTCATGCTGCACTTACAGCAAATGGTATCAAACAAGAGCCCTGAGGCCTTAAGCTTAAACTGCTATCTGGCGCTGCCTAGCGGCGCGCTGTGGCATGAGGCACAAGTGCAATTACAGCGCTGCTGTAAGGAGCTAAAGCTCAGCTGCCATGTGGTGGACTTAAACACCCCATACAGCAGTATCAACCTCTGTTTACTGCAAAATCGCACGCTGCTTATCAACAAGCTCTATCACCTCAATGATATTGCTGACGTGCAGCTGCAAAGTGCTGTGGCACCGAGCACGCCACTTAATGCCTCGTCCTTAGTGTTAAGCCTCGAGAATCTTGCTAAGTTACAGCTGTCTCCGCTGCTCTACACTATGGCCAGCCCAGCGGTGGCGCTAAGCCGCTTAGTCTTAGCTTGCTTAGTAGACAACCCACAGCACCAGCTCATTTATGCCGGCTCTAAGATGCAGTGGCAAATGCTCTGTGCCATGCTCACGCCACAAAATGGGCAAAATGCTACTAGCGGCAATAACGCTGCGGGAATTACTGGCAGTGAAGCAGTGGCCACGGGGGCCTCGGTTAATGCCACAGGCGTCCTGACTCCACAGCTGCATACGAAGTTTTTAGAGCTGCCACTGAGCTTAAGTGCTGATGACATTGAGCAAACGCTGCGTCATGGCCTTACTATGGCGCGTTTAAATGGCATGCAGGAGCTCACCTTAATGGTGGACACCTTTGCCCTCGACTTAAACCTCTGTGCGCAGATTTCGGCGCGGATAGCGCGTTTGCCAACGGAGTTTGAGATTCCGGTAATGGTGTGGTGCTCGCTGGAGCAGAAGCACTTATTTGAGGGCAACTCACTGCAGACTATTGAGATGGCACAAGGACGGGAAAACGAGATTGTTTTCCTCACCTTAGACAGTAGCTGTCGCCAGCACCGCTTTTCGACCTTTCAGGGGTACTGATGAGGTCACCCCTTGCTGTCACAAGGTGTAAGCGGAGGGCATTGTTAGGGCACTGACAATGCCCTCTGTCGTTTTAGCTGTGACGTTTTAGCTGTGACGCATCACCACAAGAGCGACTGCCGCGCAAAGCTACCACTGTCCACACTGAGCGTCCAACCTGAGTAAGGGCGTACAGCGCTCTATCCTCAGGTAATGGCGGCCGCCACCTCTAAGAGTAGGCCCTATATTGGCTCTCCTCTAAGTTAGGTGACTGCCCACAAGCAGCAGCGCTCCTGCGAGCAATCATAGGGGCTTAAGTGATGGCGTTTGGCGTGATCTGGCGTGATCAACCGTGATTATTGTTGGTGCCCTATGCCCAAAACGCAGAGCTGAGCCTCTTGGTCTGTACTTGGCTGTACTTTGTTAGCCAAGCGGTGCTTAACCACGCCTTATCTTGAGGCTATACAACCACCAACACCACCTCCACCTTCACATCCACATCCACCAGATTGACTCTGTCCTGTACCACTTTTAACTTGCGCCCCCAACCTGCAACCACCCCAAAGTCAGAGGAGCCAGTACGTTTTGAAGCTTAATCCAGCCCAAGAGGAAGCTGTAACCTACACTGATGGCCCCTGCCTCGTCCTTGCAGGTGCCGGTTCCGGTAAAACCCGCGTCATCATCACCAAGATCGCTTACATGCTGCGCAATAACCTCGTTCTTCCCTCCGAGGTTTTAGCGGTAACCTTTACCAACAAAGCCGCAGCCGAAATGCGTGAGCGTATCACCGCCGAAGTTGGCCCCGAGCTGAGCTCGCAGCTTACCATTCTCACCTTTCACTCCTTTGGCCGCATGATCATCAATGAGCAAGCGCAGCGCTTACAGCTTAATCGCCACTTCTCAATCTTTGATGAAAACGACGCCCTTAAGTCCATCAAAAACATCATCATCGAGGACTACCCTCAGCTCAAAAAAAAGAGCAGCTCCCCAGATTTCTTAAACCACCTCGCTTCCCGTATTTCCATCTGGAAAGGCCAGCTGAAGACGCCTCGCTCCTTACAGCGTGAGCCGGAAATCGATCCTTTTGAGCGGGAGATCTACCAAAAATACACCGACTACCTGCGCGCCTGCAATGCCATCGACTACGATGACATGATCTTCCTGCCAACGCGCTTGCTGCTCTTACAAGAGGATGTACGCACCTTCTACCAAAACCGCTACCGCTACGTCATGGTTGATGAGTACCAAGACACCAACCACACGCAGTACTACCTCTTTATGTGCTTAGTCGCCGCCACGCAGCGCTTTATGGTGGTGGGTGATGACGACCAGTCTATCTACTCATGGCGCGGTGCCCGCCCTGAGAATATCCAAACACTGGCCACGGACTTTCCTAACCTTAAGGTCATTAAGCTTGAGCAAAACTACCGCTCGACAGCGCGCATTCTGCGCTGCGCTAACAGCATCATTGCCCATAACCAGCACCTCTTTAGTAAGACGCTGTACTCAGCTTTAGGTGAGGGGCCCAAGGTCAAAGTGGTCACCTGCCTTGATAACGACAAAAGCTGTGAGTACATCGCAGCCGAAATCTTAGGGCAGCACTTTGATCGCCACGACAAGTGGGATAACTACGCCATTCTCTACCGCTCCAATGCCCAAGCCCGCGACATGGAAAAGGCCATGATGAGCGCCCATATTCCTTGCCGCATTACGGGTGATACCAGCTTCTTTGCTCGTGCTGAGGTTAAGGACATTATGGCGTGGTGTCGCATGCTGGCCAATCCTCATGACGATGCCGCTCTGCTGCGTATCATCAATGTCCCTCCACGTGGTATTGGTGCGCAGACCATTAAGACACTCTGTGAATTGGGCCGCAAATACAATCGTTGCCTTTACGATTGCATTATCTCGCAGGAGATACAGCAGCGCCTCACCAAGGCTCAATTGGATGCGGTCAGTGGCTTTTTAGGCATCGTCATCGATATGCGCCACAAGCTCTACAACCATCAGGATGTGGAGATCTGCCACAGTCTGGTGGCGCGCTTACATTACGACTCCTACTTAAGGTCAGAATCGGCCTCAGATAACGCCTATGAGTGGCGTTTGAAAAACGTCAACATCCTCTTAGGTTGGATTGAGGAGCTGATTTCTGGTAAAAAGTCCGCGTTTGGGGGCCATGGCCAGCCACAACAAGAGCAAATCAGCTTTAGTGAGGCGGTGATGCGCTTGGGGCTGCGCGAGATGATGAACCAAAAAGAGGGTGAGGACATGCAGGACGCGGTGCATATGATGACCATGCACGCGGCTAAGGGCTTAGAGTTTCCATACGTCTTTATCCTCGGTATGGAAGAGGGCACGCTGCCTAACCGCAATGCAGTAGAGGAGAACAACATCGAAGAAGAGCGACGCCTTGCGTATGTGGGCGTGACGCGCGCGAAACAGGAGCTGACCTTAGTGCGGGCCTATCAGCGCAAGCAAAACAACGTCATGACACTGATGGAGCCATCACGCTTTATTGCGGAGATGCCACCTGAGGATCTAACCATGATCGATCTTAGCGCTAAAGAGCAAGTAGCGACGCCGGCGGCACGTAAAGCCGGTAAGGAGATGGCGCTGCAAGAGCTGCAGGCTTTTGCGCAGACGATTGAGAACAAGCAGGGCTAACAGGAGGCAGCTGGTCACTGCTTGGTGTGCTGACGCAGCGCCTGACGGCTCTTATCTCCAAGATGGACAAGGTGAACGGAGCGATCACACTGCTCTCAGCATGATTGCACAAGATTGCTACTCAAAGTAAGGAGATCGTTTTCCCCTTGTTCCTTCAAAGTATTTTCCCCCTATACTATTGGCTTAAAACCGGCCTTTTAGGTGGGGTTAAGCCTCTTGATGTAGAAACCTGATAGGGAGCGTCGAGCGTCGCTACCACGACGTATCTTGAGGTAGGTTAATAGCAAGTAGCTTTGCTCACACAAGGAGAAAACACCCTCGATCTTAAGCGTGGTGGTGGTGGTGAAAGAATAGTCACAATTTAACCATGCCCCACCTCTCACACGCTGACTCTGCTGTCTCCTCCCCTTTTGCCCTAAAGCGAAGCCCAAGTTGGGGCTACCCTCTACCCACCATAAAGCATCCCACCTGCAATGCCCCCAAGCTTTTTGAACTGAGGCACAAAACACAGATTTTCTTGCTCAGATTAGCCCCTAATGCTACTTCCCCCTGTCTTTGCCCCAAGAAAACGCGCTATCATGATGCCTAATTGTGTATACGAAAACGTAGTGCCTCGCAGGCTAGAAGGCAAAACCTAAGAGCAAGGATTTAGTCTGTGCCTCACTTGCATAAGCTGCGCTCTGACACGAGCTGACAACTTACCACCTGAGACAAGGATCAGAGCCAGCGCACTACGAGCAATAAAGGAGATGTCATGCTCAAGAACGTCAACCCAACTACGACCAAGGCATGGAAGGCCCTCGAAGAGCACTTTGCCCAAACCAAGGGACGTACCTTAAAGGAGTTATTTGCCGCTGATCCTAAGCGCTTTGAGGAGTTCTCGTTAACCGTAGGCAATGGCGACATTGTGGCTGACTACTCCAAGAACCTCATCGACCAGAAGACCTTAGATCTGCTCCTTGAGCTGGCCCAAGAGTGCGGCCTCAAGGAAGATATCGAGGCCATGTTCCGTGGCGATAAGATCAACCGCACCGAGGATCGCGCTGTACTGCACACCGCACTGCGTAACTTCTCCGGTGAGAGCGTGATGCTCGACGGTGTGGATGTCATGGTCGACGTCAAGGCTGTGCTAGCCAAGATGAAGTCCTTCTGCGAACGCGTCATTTCTGGCGACTGGAAGGGCTACACCGGTAAGCCAATCACTGATGTCGTCAACATCGGTATCGGTGGCTCCGACTTAGGCCCATGCATGATCACTGCGGCCTTAACCCCATACCACAACCACTTAAAGACTCACTTCGTCTCCAACATCGACGGCACCCAGATCGTCGAGACCTTAAAAGAGCTCAATCCTGAGACCACCTTATTCTTAATCGCCTCTAAGACCTTTACCACCTTAGAGACGATGACCAATGCTCACACCGCTCGTGACTGGTTCTTAAAGAGCGCCGGTGACATCAAGCACGTGGCTAAGCACTTCGTGGCTCTGTCGACCAACGCTAAGGGCGTCTCTGAGTTCGGTATCGATACCGACAACATGTTCGAGTTCTGGGACTGGGTCGGTGGTCGTTACTCCTCGTGGTCTGCTATCGGCCTGTCCATCGCCTTAGCATGCGGCTATGACAACTTCGAGCAGCTGCTCAAGGGCGGCTATGAGATGGATTGCCACTTCCGCAACACCGACTTTGCCCATAACCTGCCAGTGCTCTTAGCCTTAATCGGCATTTGGTACAACAACTTCTACCACTTCGCCACTGAGGCTATCCTGCCATACGACCAATACATGTATCGCTTCCCTGCCTACTTCCAGCAGGGCAACATGGAGTCCAATGGTAAGAGCGTCGATCGTGACGGTAACCCTGTCACCTACGAGACCGGCCCAATCATTTGGGGCGAGCCAGGCACCAACGGTCAGCACGCTTTCTATCAGCTCATTCACCAAGGCACTAAGGTCGTTCCTTGCGACTTTATCGCCCCAGCTATCACTCACAACCCAGTGGGTGATCACCACACCAAGCTCTTATCTAACTTCTTTGCCCAGACCGAGGCCTTAGCCTTTGGTAAGACCAAGGAAGAGGTGGAAGCAGAGTTCTTAGCCAAGGGCAAGAAGCTCGAGGACGTGAAGGAAGTGGTGCCATTTAAGGTCTTTACCGGCAACCGCCCAACCAACTCCTTCTTAGTCAAGGAGATCACCCCTCGTACCTTAGGCATGCTCATCGCCATGTACGAGCACAAGATCTTTGTGCAGGGTGCTATCTGGAACATCTTCACCTTCGATCAATGGGGTGTGGAGCTGGGCAAGCAACTGGCCTTAAAGATCATCCCAGAGCTGGAGAGCAGCGAGACCATTACCTCGCACGACAGCTCGACCAATGGCTTAATTAACGCCTACAAGAAGTTAAAGGCCTAAGACCACCGGCACTAACTTCCATCTAAACGCTACCTAATGTAGCCAGAGGGCTTGGGGTTAATGCCCTAAGCCCTTTTTCTTTTATGTTCTGCTCTTGCTAGATCCCCAAAAGTAGCAGTACCAGCAAGATTACACCACCTTCTTGCGCTGTGGGCTGGCTCTAGAGATAGCAACGCTATGCGCCAAAGGCTGTATCCTTGCTTACTTTGGCTTAAAATAGAGCTAACAATCATCTGCCCTCTCTGCGCGCCACAGAGTAGACGCGCCCTACACGCAGACAGGCACCGCCGGAGTCACACCACATGGATCTAAATGTAGCTGCAGAACATGAGCAAGGCCATCAGCGCTTAGTTCAGCTGCTCCCAGCAGACGTCGAGCTCAGTCTCAATGCAATGCACAGCGTCCCCCTGTTTCTTGCTGCTAAGCACTGCAAGCAAACACAGAACCGCGCAGACGCCCCAGAGCAGAAGTACGTGGTGGTGGTACTACCTGGCGGTGGCTATGAATTTATTTCCTTTAAAGAGGATCGCAAGGTAGCACTGGCCTTTGCTGAGCGTGGCTTTGATGCGCTGGTGATGCACTATCCTGTAAAGTACATCGAAGATGTGCAAAAGACCGGTTTTGGCGTTGGCCCTGAGGCCATGAACGCCGTAGGCGAGGTCATTGACGCCATTCGTCACACCCCTGAGTGGGGGCTGCAAGATCGCAAAATCATCCTCTGTGGTTTCTCTGCAGGTGGCCACTTAGCTGCCAGCATGAGCACCCTCTATGACAGCTCCGTGCTGCCAGCGGAGAAGTTTCATGGCTCGCTGCGGCCTGATGGTGCTTTTCTTGGCTATCCGGTGATCAGTGCCCGTCCTGATCTTGTTCATGAGGTATCCTTTACCTGCTTTACTGGCAGCACCGAGCCACAGGTATGGCTGCATTACTCCTGTGAGCGCAACGTCACCTCACATTATCTGGACGACGGCAGATGACCAGACCGTGCCTTACGGCAACTCTGTCGAGTATGCTAAAGCGCTGTGGGCTGCGGGCTGCAAAGCAGAGCTCGTAGTATTCCCAGAGGGCATTCACGGCTTGTCTCTGGCCACACCTGAGGTGGAGAACGATAACAACTTCCCTTACGCTGACAGTAATGTGGCGCGTTGGGTGGATATGGCGGTGGACTTTGCGCGATGCTACATGTAAGCGCTAAAGCACGTCAGTAAGTAGCAGCAGCACGTGTCAGCTCGGCACGTGCCAGCACATCTCAGATCGGCTCAGCATGTATCCGCATGTAAGCAGCGCTTACCAGATTTTATCCACCTGTACGGTCGCGTGCCACCTGTGACTAGACAGCAAGCATAGATTTATACTCTTGGTTAGCGGCATTCAGCCCCGTTGCTGCGCTACGTGGTGTTAGCTTAAAGCTAACCTTGCGCTCCACTGTCCAAAGAGCCACACGCTTGTTTAGCATCAGAGCTCGAATGATTGCCAAA
>JAHLFE010000223.1 GCA_018884035.1 Candidatus Anaerobiospirillum pullicola | reverse complement strand
CCCGTAGTGATCCGCAATCTACATCAGAAGATCAGATAGCGGCTCGCTACTAGAAAAAAGCAGTGTTAACACTGTGTAAAAGCAGAGTTAGCACTGTGAAACCGCAGACGTAAGTCTGCGGTAGTTCATGAGTGGGGTGTAATCCACCATTAAATAGTGGTGGTAACCCTTGAGGTCATAGACATCACGTACATCACGCAGAGTGTTGGCGCTAAAGGCAGGCTTAGCCTTGTCTGAGATGGGGTTAAAGCCAGCTGAGGCCAGCTAAAAGCTGTCTTTTTAGATAAGGCGCTGGCCGCCGCAGTCACTCTGAGGTGCAGCAGCATACTGTAAGCTCAACCGCACAACCTCTGTCCTCAGCCGCAGTTACATTGGTCTTATTCGGCTCTATGTGGCGCTGTAGCGCGGTGGCTGCTTTAGACGAAGAGATGCACGAGGGGACGGATCCTGAAGTGGCTGCGCACCACGCACTAATATCCCTACGTAGCGTAATAGCCCCCTGTAGTGGTAAGGCTTTTGGGCCTACAGCGCAGTAGAGACTATGGGAGAAGACCGCACCCAGATTAAGCTTTTTAGCAGCACAGCACCAAAGGCCCAACGCAGCTTTTTAGGCCGTAGCTCTTGAGGCAGTATGTGGCGTGGCGCAAACGCCGCTGGTGCTCAGAGCAAAGTAGGCTACGTGGCATGCTACCTAGCAAAGATGGTAGCGGCGTAAGACAAAATTTATACTCTAAGTGGTGAGTAACCTCAGAGGAATGGCGCGAAATGGCGGAAAACAACAGCAATCAGGATGTAACGTCCAAAGGTCAAGCCACCCTCGCTCACGAGGAGCTGACAGGTGTCCGCGCCTATGCATTACCGACCTCTTATGAGGGCAGTCCAACCATTGCTGCCACGGCTCAGATTGCTGACAGTGCCAAGTTACGGGGCAAGGTGGTGGTCGGTAACTACGTGGTCATTAAGGACAACGTGATTATTGAGGGTGACGTCACCATTGGTAATGGCTGTGTGATTGAGCCTAATTGCGTGCTGCGCGGCCCAAGCGTCATTGGTGAGAACAACCACTTCTACCAATTCTGCTCTATTGGTGAGGCTTGCCAAGACTTAAAGTATCACGGTGAGCCAACCCGCCTCATTATTGGTAATGACAATACTTTTCGTGAGCACTGCACCGTGCATCGTGGCACAACGCAGGGCTTAAACGAGACGCGCGTCGGCTCGAACAACCTCTTTATGGTCAACACCCACGTGGCGCATGATTGCGTGGTAGGTGACCACTGCATTTTCTCCAATAATGCGACGCTGGCAGGTCACGTCACCATTGGTGATTACGTGATTTTTGGTGGCTTAGCGGCAATTCATCAATTCGGTCGAGTGGGGGCGCATGCCTTTGTGGCAGGCATGGCTGCTCTGAATATGGACGTGCCGCCATATGTGATGGCAGCAGGACACTATGCCAAGCCTTTTGGCATCAATAAGGTCGGCTTAGCCCGTCGTGGCTTCTCGGAAGAGGCCATTAACGCCATTAAGAAGGCCTACATGATTATCTACCACAAGCACCTCACCATTGAGGAGGCGCTGCCGCAGCTGGAAGATCTAGCGCAGCAAGAAAGTGCGGTGCAGATCATGGTGGACTTCTTAAAAGAGAATGGGCGCGGCATCGTGCGCTAAGATCTAAGAAGTGAGGAGAGGGGAAGCGAGAGAGCTTCCCTTTTTCGTCTGGGGGAAATTCTGTCTCTTCGCAAAGTTAGGTTGATAGGGCACCAACACTATCACCACGGTGGTCACGCTAAAGGCCATCACCTAGCCCCATGCTTGATCGCAGGGGCGCTGCTGCTTTTTGGCATCCACCAAACTCTGAGTAGAGCCTAATATTCACATGGATTCTAGGATCAGCTCATTTGTTCAGCAAGATCAGCTTGTGTATTGGTATGCGCTTGCCTTTATGCAAGGCGTAGTTAAGGGGCATAAAAGCTTAACGACAGAGCGTAAAAACAGCATTTATATCGCCGCCTATAAGCATACCCCACGTCTCTCTCTATTGTCGATCTCTTTGAGCTCATTGCGCTGGGGGCTCATGCTGTGGATATGTTGGGTAACGAGGTCAATCCTCTCATGCCACTAAACGTCCTGTACGGTCGACTGCCACTTATAAATAGAGCTTGAGCGTGATGGCGGTGACAACTTTAAGGCTATCGCCTTACCCTTGAGAGGGAGTCGTAAGTAGATTCATTCTGAAGTAAAAGCCGTATCTTAGCGGTTTTGTAAAAATCAGCCTCAACTCCGCTACGTCAGTTCATGTTGTTGCGCTGTGCAACTCTCAAGACTCAGAACCCTCAACTCACCACCTCTACTGCCGCCTAATTTACCGCTAAGGGGTTTGGGGGTAAAATGCTCAATTCGGCGTACCTTGGCACTGGGGGAGGAGTCGATATTTCCCGTGCTGCTGACGGTGGGCTTGCTGGGGCGGCTCTTTTAGGGAACATGGCCCTCACTTTTTCTTTCACCACAGTAGATGTATATGGCGACGAGCAGTAGCGACTTACCAGTCAATCCCCATTTGTATGCCCTCATTGCCTGCGAGCTCTCCGGTGATACCCTCGGTGCTGGCCTCATGAGAGCCATTAAGCGTCACGACCCTCAGGCGCAGTTTATTGGCATTGGCGGCCCCAAAATGGCCCGCTACGGTCTGCAATCAGAGGTGCCTTTAGAGTCGCTGTCCTTTATGGGCATCTTTGAAGTCGCAGCGCACCTTTTCTCCTTACTCTCCATTCGCCGCAACATCACCAAAAAGCTCCTCAAAGCACGTCCAGTCGTCATGATTGGTATCGATGCCCCTGACTTTAACCTGCACGTTGAGCACCGCCTCAAAATCTCTGGCATCAAGACCATTCACTACGTCAGCCCATCGGTGTGGGCCTGGCGTGAGGGCCGCATGAAGAAGATCAAGGCCGCTTGTGATGAGGTCTTGGCCCTGCTGCCTTTTGAAAAGGAATTCTACGACCAGCATGAGATGGCCTGCACTTACGTCGGCCATACCCTCGCTAACAGCATCCCTGTAGAGATTGACCAAAACGCGGCCCGTGAGCGTATCGGCCTTTACAAAAACAGCGTCGAGGCAATTGAGGGTAAGGTGCTGGCTATCTTGCCTGGCTCCCGCCGTGGCATCATTAGCCGTATGCTGCCGCTGTATGCCCGTACCGCGCAGCTTATTCGCAATCAGGTCAAGGACATCACCTTTATCAGCGTAGCGCCTAACCACGACATTGCCATCCTTATCAAGGATCTGTGGCTGCAATACGCCCCTGAGATCTCTTTAACCGTCTTTGTCGGTAACCAAGAGGATGCCATTGCCGCCGCTGATGCCTGCCTCTTAACCTGCGGTACCATTGCCTTTGAGGCCATGCTCTTAAAGCGTCCAATGGTGGTGGCCTATAAGGTCTCTTCCTTAAGTGCCCTCATTGCCCGTAAGCTCCTTAAGGTCAACATGTACTCGCTGCCAAACTTACTGGCTAAGCGTCAAATTGTGACCGAGCTGATTCAAGAGGACTGCACCCCAGAGAAGATGTGCTATGAGTGCATCCGCTTGCTGACCTCAGATAACCTCCTCATGAAAAGAGAGTTTGCCTCGATTCATGAGAGTATCCGCACTAATGCCGACGAGCTTGCCTGTGGCGTGGTTTTACGCTTACGTGAGCAGGCTTTACAGGCATTGCCAGCTGTATCGGCAGTTGGCGCCTCGGCTGCCAGCGCTGGCGCTGATCACAGCTCCACTGAAGATGGTAGTGCTGCACAGGGAGAAACTACCCCTAAGGATGCTGCTGTAGCGGCTCTAGCAGAGCCACGCGCAGCCACTGACGCCAGTGCTGTCACTGATGCTGCGACAGCAGCGACAGCAGCAAAAGCCGCTAAGACGGGGCTTAGTGCCAGCGAGCAGGCGGCCCTCAGTGTTACCGAGATTGTGGAGGCAGCGGTCTATAACGATAAGCTGCAGCAACAGCGCTTGGCTGGTATTTCCGCAAAGGAAGAGGCGCATGATGTCGACGACATGAAAGTGGTGCCCCTTAGCGCGCAAGTAAGTGGCGTCGGGAGTAGCTTAGGGAGTGGCGTCGGGAGTGGCGTCGGGAGTGGCGTAGATAGTGGTGTCGCTGGCATCACCGTCGCGTCCTTAAACGAGCAGATGGTGCCGCTGCGTCAGGGCCTTGATGATGCGACTATTGCCCGCTTGCAGCAGGAGGTTAACGGCATGGAGCCCGCCTTATCACTGGAGGAGGTGCTGCATCTGCCTAATACTGAAGCCAAGAGCAGTGCTGCCGGTAAAAATGGCGCGGTTAAGGGCAAGCTGAAGCACTTAAGCCGCAACAGTGAGGATATGAACGAGGCTGATGGTTTAGAGCTGGGCGTGCGCGCCAAGAGCTCACGTCGTGACAAAGGTGCGGCCTCTAAGGATAAGAGCGGTTCCAAGGCTTCTGGCAACGCTGCCAAAAAGTCAGGGCTGACCACTTAGTACGCCCTTAAATACGGGAAAAAGCTTGACATCGCAGTTTGCTATAGACACAATGCCTCCTAAACAATAACTATGAAAGAGGCATTGCCATGACGCAGTTTACTAAAAGCCCTGCAACCAATGCAGCTCAACAAGACGTTGATAACTTATTGATGATCAAGCTGCCTGTGATGCAACCGCTACACGCGCCGCTATTGCATCAACCATTAATCGCACCTCAACCGTTGCTCGAACCTACATCGCAGCCGTTTATAAACTGGGCTCTAGGCATTTTGTCTAAGCTGCGGATGCCTTACGACCCAGTGCCCGTGTGGCTGCCTCAAAACGCACAGCCTGCTCAGCAGCCTCAAGACGCACAGCCTGTACAGCAGCCTCAAGACGCACAGCCTGCTCAGCAGCCTCAAGACGCACAGCCTGTATATAAGGAACTGCTACGCCATTCTCCAGAAGAGTTTGAGCAGATGCGGCAAGCAGCTGCTGCCGCAGCAAAAGCTTCGGTTATTAATGATTTTGACGCCTTCGTCGAGAACACTCGAGACCTTACTGAAATGCTATATGATCTCGACATTGACTGGGTATACTTCCACTATCACCGAAAGCACCCGTACCCAATCATCGAGTCATTTACTGCCTTTACCATATGCGTTGTTTGTGGCGCAAACACGTATCGCGGTGTTATCCGAGTATGGAAGGCAAACGCTGCGTTCTTTCGTGCGGCGTTCCCCAACTTACCCGTAGATTTGAATGATCCTGGTAAAGCTAGGGTCCCATCTCTTGAGGGGTTGCGTAAAATCCTCTCTCGTTTGAACCCTGCTGCTATTGTGGCTTTCATACAAGTACTTGCCTGTAGCCGAATCCTTGATGACATGATGCGCAATGATGCGCATCGTCCTATTTTTGCTCTTGACGGTAAGACCGATCGCGCATTGGAGTACGAGGCGGATGCCAAGATAAAGCAACATAGACAGCGCCATCTCCACAAACGTGACTATATCGTTACTCTGTTTAGTCACTATGGGTTAGTGCCTGTCGACCAAGAGCTGGTGCAGCGAAAGGAAAACGAGAACAAGGCCTGTGTGCGTCTTGTTTCCAGACAAGATAATCTCCAAGGCGCCATTATTACCAGTGATGCTGTGAATACCGTAGAACCAGTAGCTCAAGCCATCCTCTCAGCAGGACCTGACGTGCATTGTATGCTTCCTATTAAGGGTAACAACCCTAAGAAAGAGGAAGCTGCTAAAACTGCGTTTGTCAAGCACAGCAACGAAGTGCTGGAGTATAGGGTTGAGGATGAAAAGGGGCATGGTCGTAAAGAAGTGCGTTTTGTCCAATGCTTGCCAGCAACTGTCATGGATCCCAAGGATCTTGGCCCTTGGGCTAAGATTGCTAAGACCATTGTCTTAGCACAGACTATCTCCGTGGAAGAGAAGTATGGCTATGAGCGTCAGCCAGAGACTCGCATCTTCTTCTCATCTTTGCCTTTCTCTGAGCCGGATCTTGCGCATCTCGTCTATACGGCAGTTCGTGCGCACTGGGGAGTCGAAGCAATGCATTACATCCTTGATGTAACCTTTAAGCAGGATCGCATCAAGCACAAGTGCCGCCACCTGCACCAAATCCGTGTACTGATCAACAAGCTGGCTTTAGTGCTACTCCGGTATGAAGCTGATCGCTCCACTACTCCATGCAGCATTGCTGATCTTCGTACAGAAGGTAATGTCCCAAAGATGCTGGGGCTTCTGAGTGACGTGATTCGTGGCACCAAGTCGGCCGCCTAAAGTTAGGTCAAATGACTTAACAATGCGGCCCTTAAGTTGACAGCCCTGGCCAAAAAGTCAGCGACCACTGTGCGAGTGACACGTGGGCGCAGCCGTAATGCACGAAAAAAGGGTGGCAGTGCTGGCAACAGCGGTGGCGCGGATACGGCGATCTAAGCCAATGAGATGAGCGATGGCTTAAGGCCCGCAATCTTTGCAGACATGCTATGAGAGGCTAAACCTCGGAGGCGGTAATGCTACCAAAATTCACTTATCCGCTTGATCCGCGTACAGCCTTAGTGTGTGGTATCGACGAGGCGGGCCGTGGCCCTCTCATGGGCGATGTGGTCGCGGGCTGTGTCATCCTCGATTATAACCACCCTATAGCTGGCCTCAATGACAGCAAGCAACTTAGTGAAGCTAAGCGTGACGAGCTGGCAGCGCAAATAAAAGCTCAAGCCCGCGCCTTTGGGATTGGCCGCGCTTCTCCGCAAGAAATCGATGAGCTCAATATTCTCTACGCCACTTACCTCGCGATGATCCGTGCCTTTACGGCTATGACTGAGATGCTGGTACAAAAAGAGGGGCCAGAGGTATTAGGCGCGCAAGCAGATGTGGCTTCTGCCAGTGCAGCAGATATCCTGACACCGCAGCTTGTGGATAACAAAGCCACGGTGGGCTCTCTTTGCGGCAGGAGCAGCGGTGGTATCGCTCTGGTGCTTATTGATGGCAACCGTATTCCCCCACAACTGCCACAGCAGGGCTTAAGTTGTGAGGCGGTGGTAAAGGGCGATGCGCGCGTGGCGGAGATTGCGGCCGCGTCTATCCTTGCTAAGACCGCACGTGATGCAGACCTGTATGCGCTTGATAAGCTCTACCCTGAGTATGGCTTTGCGCTGCATAAGGGCTATCCGACACCGCTGCATTTAGAGCGCATACAGCGCCTCGAGATACTGCCGTGCTATCGACGCTCGTTTGGGCCGGTACGTAAGATACTTGAGGAGCGGGGCTTGGTTGCTAGCGCGGTGGTGGAAAGTTCAGCGACTAAGGAAAGGGTGCAGGGCTCACAGGGATCGTTGTTTGAGCTACCGGATTAGTGAGCAGAGCTTGAGAGGTGGCTGGCGGCGCCTGCCGACACTATCTTTGAGCTTTGATGTGATAAGGGAAAGGCCAAAGGCACTGCTGTTTTGCAGCTGTTGCCGCACCACAGAGTAAGCGGCGCCTGTCGGCGCTATCTCGAGGTGATAGGGGAAGGGTAAATCTGGTGCTGTGCTGTCGTTGCTGTACCGTGACGTGCAGTGTCTCTGGAGAGGGGCTAAAGCACAGGGTAAGCGGCGCCTATCGGCGCTATCTCAAGGTGATAGGACAAGGGTAAGGGTAACTGGGGCTGCGCTGTTGTTGTAGGTTGATGTACTGACCATCTTGGTATGTGCTGCCCCTTAGGGTAAGGGGGCCTGCAGCTCTATCTTGAGGTGACTGCTGGCTTTTTAGCTAAAGATGAAAATCGGCTAAAATAACGCCTGCATGCTCACACATAGCATTACCCCATCTTTTGCGCTATAGTGCACAAGAATAAGTCATAGCACCTACGCTGTGACGCTGCTGTCTTAACCTCTTGAGGGCTTGGCGGATGAACATCAACTACTTGGAATTTGAACAGCCAATTGCTGACCTGTTAACTCACATCGAGGAGCTCAAGCGCCTGAGCACAACAGTGGGCAATGATGTTGACATGTCCAAAGAGCTCAAGCTCTTAGAGAAAAAGAACACCGAGCTGACCAAAAAGCTCTACTCCTCGCTGTCGGCATGGCAAATTGCTCAGGTGTCGCGTCACCCAATGCGCCCTTACACCTTAGACTACGTCTCTCGTATCTTTACTGACTTCCAAGAGTTAGCTGGTGACCGCGCCTTTGCTGACGATAAGGCCATTGTCGGCGGTATGGCCCGCTTAGAGGGCATGCCAGTCATGGTCATTGGTCACCAAAAGGGCCGCGATACTAAAGAGCGCACCATGCGTAACTTTGGTATGCCTCGTCCTGAGGGCTACCGTAAGGCCATGCGCTTAATGCGTTTAGCCGAGCGCTTCCACCTGCCTATCATCACCTTTATCGATACCCCAGGTGCTTACCCAGGTGTCGGTGCTGAGGAGCGTTCGCAAGCTGGTGCCATTGCTGAGAACTTAAAGCTCATGAGTGAGCTTAAGGTGCCTATTATCTGCACTGTGATCGGTGAAGGCGGCTCCGGTGGTGCCTTAGCGATCGGTGTGGGCGATCGCGTCAATATGCTGCAGTATGCTACTTACTCGGTGATCTCTCCAGAGGGCTGCGCTTCCATTCTCTGGAAGAGTGCGGAAAAGGCCCCATTAGCAGCTGAGGCCATGAACATCACCGCCGATAAGGTCAAGGCCTTAGGCTTAATCGACGAGATCGTACCTGAGCCTTTAGGTGGTGCGCACCGTGATTACGACACCATGGCGCAAAACCTAAAGAGCACTATTCTGCGGGAGCTTGCTGCTATTAAAGCCGACAGCAATAACAGCTACGACGCCCTGCTCAACAACCGCTTTAACCGCCTCATGTCCTACGGCTATTGCTAAGAGGTAGCTTGAGGTGGCTGTATTATGGTCCAACGGTGCCTATGCCCTTGGTAGTCACTCTCAGGTGTTTGGGCTCTCTTCTGAGTTTGGTTGCTGCCTAAACGTAGCCTCTCGCTGCGCCTACGCACATGGGGCGCAGTTATGGCGTTTGACGTTAGCTATCTAAGAGTAGTGTTGGTGCCTTATCCTCCAAACTCTGAGTAGAGGAGGTGTTGGATCTGTGTGGGAGGGGGGACCCCATTGTAAATAAGCCAATCCTCATTTTGCCTAACAATCAACAATCCCATAAATATGGGGTTTACACCGACAGCTTTTGTTGGCTTGGGGCCAACTTTGCAGATCTGAACTTGCTGCCGCTGCCTTGTTTACAGGGTTAAGTGGCTACAAGGATGGCGGGTTTTTCACGCTCAAAAACTTGATAAACAAAAGGGTGTCACCGGCCACTTGGATCTTGTGGTAACTTGTTTCCCTGAGACTTGCTGCGTCTAGCACTCATAGCAAATAGCCTTGTGATCAGGATTTATTGAGGAGCCGTGTTATGCCTACATTCTTGCAGCTACGTAATCAGTTGCCTGTGGGGCAGACTTTCGCTGGAATCAGAGAGAGTGGCCGCATTTATGTGGACAAGACGCGCTATCTCTATGATCTTGCGACATCGGATCAGCCATGGCTGTTGACACGTCCACGGCGCTTTGGCAAGAGCACGCTGGTGTCTGCCTTTGAGGAGCTGTTTCTGCATGGAGTGGCGCCATATGACGGGCACGAGTCTTATTTCAAGGGTCTCGAGATTGAGCACCTGTGGCCACAATTGCCAGATAATGAAGGGCCTTTCTATGTGCTGCACCTTGATTTCGGTGAGCTGCTCATCGATTGTCAAAGCGTGGCTGATTTTAAGGATCAGCTTAACGAAGCAATCGTACAATTTGCCTCTGATGCGCATTTAGAGCTCAAGACAACAGAGGGATCTAAGCAAAATGCTTTTAAGCTTTTACTTAAAGCTGTGCCAAATGGATCCTTAGTATTGCTGGTAGACGAGTATGATGCGCCATTGACCACTCTGTTAGAGGCTGACGATGACGCAGCTAGCAAGGCTATGACTAAGGCGCTGCGTGATTTTTTTCTCCTTGTGAAAACGAACTCGAGAAAATTTCGTTTTACATTTATCACTGGTATTACGCGCTTAAAGGACACCTCGATGTTTTCTGTTGGTAATGCCATAGTAGATATCTCGCAAGATCCGTACTTTGGCGCCATCTGTGGCATTACTCGTGAGGAATTACAGAGCTATTTCCCAGAGCATCTGCGCTGTGCCGCAGCTCAATGGCTGAAGCTGCCTGTGGAACAAGTGAGTTCTCAGCAGGTGGAGCAGTTGGTTAATGAGCTGGCAGCGTGGTATGACGGCTATTGCTTTGATAGCGATGGTGAAAATCACGTGTTTTCTCTGTGGTCTGTACTGTGCTTTTTCAGAGCGCACAATATAAAGTTCAGCCCATATTGGTTTGAGGTTAGTGGACAGCGTCAGTTGCGTAAAATCTTGTCGCAGAAGTCATGGCAAGAGCGCTCAAAACTCTTGTCTGGTGAAAGCTTGCAGGTAGGATTAGGCGATTTTCTGAGTCCGAGCACGCTGCAGACGATGCTACCAGAGGTCTTGCTCTTTCAGGCTGGTTACTTGACGCTCAAATCACCGGTCGACTTTATTGTGAGTCTAGGGGTACCGAACAAAGAGATTGAGATTGCTCTCACCCGCGAAACATTCGCGGAGTTTCTTCCTAATTTCAAGGAGGTATTTGAGAGCTATAGTACCAAGCTGCGCACTGCTGTAGAGACACACGATGCTGCTGGCTTGCAGCAGTGTTGCAATGAGTTATTGCACGGTGCCGATTATGATCACTACCCATTAACGCAAGAAAGTGCTATTGCGTTCGGCTTAAAGTTGGGGATTTCTCTATCGCTTCATGTCAGGGTGGATTTAAACAAGCATGAGGCCCTAGGCAGACCAGATGTGCTTTTTGACTGGCAGGATACAACGGTGGTCATTGAGCTCAAGTATGCGCAAACTAAGGGAGATACCCAAAAATTACTTCAGCAAGCGGTACAGCAGATTCTGGACAAGAAATACGGCGAGACCTATGATCGGCGGCAAATTTTATGGCGTCTGGCCATGGTGTTCTGTGCTGAGGCCCGTGAGATTACGGATGTGCAGGTTGTGAGTGCATAGCAGCAAGCTTAGTTGCTGCGAGCGAGCCAGAGGCTTTAGCCTGTAGTTGTTGTCTGTTTCAGGGGGTATAAGACAGCCGCAGCGTAGCCTAATAGGAGGCCTTTGCAGTCCTTTTGGTAAAGAGCCTGTTGCAGGCATGAGCCAAAGTTATGGGTGAGTTTATGCCAAGATTCGATCAGCTTAAGGCGATGTTGCCTGAGGGACAGAGCTTCGCTGCAATCAGGCAGAGTGGCCGCATTTATGTGGACAAGACACGCTATCTCTACAGGCTTGCTGTGTCTGGTGGTCCTTTGCTTTTGATTCGTCCTCGTCGTTTTGGTAAGCGCACGCTGCTGTCAGCCTTGGAGGAGATCTTTCGGCACGGTGTAGCACCGTATGACGGGCACGAGTCTTATTTCAAGGGCCTTGAGGTTGAGCAACTGTGGCCGCAATTGCGTAATAATGATGGGCCCTTCTACGTGCTGCACCTTAATTTCAGTGAGTTGCTCGTTGGTTGCCATAGCGTAGCTGATTTTGCGGAGCAGCTTAACGCCGCAATCTGGGACTTTGCCGCTAAAGAGCACTTAGTGCTCAATGATCCGTATTATGGGAAAGAAGATGCTTGGGAAATGCTGGTTGATGCAGTGCCAGACCTCTCCTTAGTACTGCTGGTAGATGGGTACGATGCGCCCTTAAATCAGTTTTCGGGTACTGATAAGGAGGCTGAGCGCAATGATATGGAGAGAGAACTGCGGGCTTTCTTTTGCCTAATCAAGGCTTGCTCGCACAAGTTTCGTTTCACCCTCATCACCGGTTGCACGCGCTTGCAAGCTGCCAATAATATCTGGGGCTCGGTCAACAGTATCGTTGATATCTCGCAACAGCCGGAGTATGGAGCCATCTGCGGTTTTACCCTTGAGGAGTTACAGCGCTATTTCCCAGAGCATCTACGCTATGCTGCTGCCCAACGGCTGCAGCTACCGCAGGAACAGGTTACTGCTCAGCATGTAGAACAGTTGGTAAGTGAGCTGGATGCGTGGTATGGCAGATACTGCTTTGATGACGATGGCAGAACTCAAGTCTTGTCACCTTTTTCAGTGCTGTCTTTCTTCAGCGAAGAGCATACGTACTTCAATACGTTTTGGGTTAATGATGGTGGCTATCCCGAGCTTTTGCGTAAAGCTGTGCTGCAGTGGTCGTGGCCTAAGCGCTTAAGGATCCTAGCAGGTGATAGCATGTCTTTGGATTTGTACGGCTGGTCGGAGCAGGATCAAGCAGATCTCTTGCTCTTGCAGACAGGGTACCTGACGCGCCAAGCTTCAGTCGGGGATGGGGATACGAGCTACTTCTTCTTTGTCGCTGCGTGTCTGCCAAACAAAGAGCTAAAGAGTGCCTTTTTCCGTTGGTGGTACGCTGATCTGCTGCCTAAGTCCACAGTGATACCTCTGGAGAACATGGGGGAGAGTTTTGGCGCAAAGCCGCGTGCAGCCATTGCAAGCAAAGATGCAGCTGCCTTACAGCAGTGCTGCAATGAGTTTTTGCGCGATAGCGATGGCGAGCGCTATCCATTGTTGCAGGTAAGTGACGTTGCCGACTTTCTGCACAGTTGTCTGTCTTTGGCGTTGGCTCTGCCTGTGAGCAAAGGTGATGAGCACGACTTGTGGGGTAGAGACGAGCTGCTTTTAGCCTATCAGGGTACGACGGTGCTTATAGCTTTTGCGTATGCGCATAAGCGCAGTGAGTCAAGTGTCTTGCTGCCGCAAGCGGTAAAGCTGGCTCAGGACAGCCATTTAGTCGATGCTGCTGCGCAGGGAGCGCAGGTATGGCGTCTTGCTATGGTGTTCTGTGCTGAGTCCCGTGAGATTACGGATGTGCAGGTTGTTAGTGAGTAATAGCTGAACCACAGAGTGGGCTTGTTTTTGGGCTCTACTCAGACTTTGGTGGATACCAAAAAACAGCAGCTCCTTGCGATCAAGCAAGGGAACCCATGTGATAGCGTTTGGTGTGACCATCCTTGGAGTATTGTTGGTGCCATACCCACCAAACTCTGAGGAGAGCCTGTTTTTGCGCCTTTAGGTGGTGCGCACCGTGATTGCGACACCATGTAGCAAAAACTAAAGAGAATCATCCAGCGGGAGCTTCCTGCCATTAGGGCCGTCAGCAATACCAGTTACTGCAACCTGTGCATCCATCACTTGAGCCGCCTTATATCAAGGCTATGGCTATGGCTAAGATGCCTCTTATCTTGAGGTCTTGAGGCGAAGGCGGTCTTTCGGGCGCTAGATGGCTGCTGCGCAGCATATGAGGTGGCCCATACGAGGTGGCCTTTGTAGTCGTTTTAGGGTAAAGCGCCTGTTGCAGGCAGGATCTAAAATGAGGGTAGGGTATGTCAACATTCAATCAGCTTTTTAGTAAGTTGCCTGTAGGTGAGCAGGACTTTACGGTAATCAGAGACCTAGGATTGCTCTATGTGGACAAAACGCGCTATATCTCTCAATTGGCTCAGACGAGAAAACCGCAGGTCTTAACTCGTCCACGTCGCTTTGGTAAGAGCACGCTGGTGTCTGCCATGGAGGAGATATTTCTGCACGGGGTGGCACCGTATGACGGGCATGATTCGTACTTCAAGGGCCTTGAAATTGAGCAACTGTGGTCACAGGTGCCATGGAATGAGGGCCCTTTTTATGTGCTGCACTTGGATTTTTGGGCGCTGAGCCAAAATTGCAATAGTGTGGCTGATTTTGCGGAGCTGCTTAACGACAAGATCGTGTGCTTTGCCAAAGACGCGCACATAGACCTCAAGATTACTGGTAATGCTAAGCCAGATGTCTTTGATTTGCTGCTCGATGCAGTACCGAAGAATTCTGTGGTATTGCTGGTAGATGAGTATGATGCACCTTGGACCAGCTTTGTGGATGCCTATAATGATGCTGAAAACAAGGCAATGGTGAAGTTGCTGCGTGGCTTCCTGAGCAAGCTCAAGACACGCTCTGGTAAGTTTCGTTGCACCTTTATCACCGGTATTACGCGCTTGAAGGATGCATCCATCTTTAGCGCCGTCAATAACATTACAGATATCTCGCAAGATCCGTATTTTGGCGATATTTGCGGCGTTACTCGTGAGGAGTTACAGCGTTTTTTCCCTGAGCACTTGCGCTATGCCGCTGCCCAATGGTTGCAGGTGTCAGAAGAGCAGGTGAGCTCTCAACATGTGGAGCAACTGCTTGACGAGATGGCGACGTGGTATGACGGCTATTGCTTTGATAGCGATGGGGCTACGCACGTGTTTTCTCTGTGGTCTGTACTGTGTTTTTTCAGCTTGCGTCATGTTAAGTTCGATACTTACTGGTATGACGTTGGTGGGCTGCCTCATATTTTGCGTAAAAGTTTGCTGCAGAGCTCATGGGCAGAGCGACTCCATCTCTTAGCAGGTGGCTGCTTAACAGTGGACAGAGATGCCTTCTTAAGCTCGAGTTCTCTGGCTACCATGCAACCAGAGGTCTTGCTCTTTCAGACAGGTTACTTGACCCTGAAAGCACCGTATGGCGCTGATGTCAGTCTAGGAGTACCTAACAAAGAGATTACAAGTGCTCTTACGCGTGTGTATTACAAAGAGCTGCTGCCTCATGCAGAGGATCAATTAGACGCTTTTATTGCCAAGCTTTGTGCAGCTATTGAGACTCACGATGCTACTGCTTTGCAGCAGTGCTTTAATAAGGTGCTGCACAGCGTCGATTATGAGCATTATCCCTTAACGCAAGAAAGCTCCGTTACGGCTTGCTTGTATATAGCGATTTCTCTGGCATTGCTTGTCAGGGTGGTGGTGAATCATCACGAGTCACAAGGGCGAGCTGATATGCTGTTCGATTGGCAGCATACGACTGTGGTCATTGAGTTCAAGTATGCACACAAACTCAGTGAGACCAGTGCCTTGTTGCAGCAAGCGGTAGAGCAGGTTAAGGACAGAGATTACGGAGATACCATTGCCCAGCAGCCGTATTTGTGGCGTCTGGCCATGGTGTTCTGTGCTGAGTCCCGTAAAATTACGGATGTGCAGGTTGTAAGTGAGTAGCAACTACCGGTGATGAACCGGTGGCCGTTACCACCATAATCACCAGTAGAAGCAGAGCAGCTTGCTAGCGGTGTACCTTAAGATGCGTCCAAACTACTCTGAGCTGATGCGGCAGACACCACAAGCTGCACAGCACAGAAAGTAGCATTAGAGGAAACGAACCCCATAATCGCCTCACCACGTAGGGCTTGGCACCTTGAGCAGCTCACGGAGCGGCGTGGAACTTGTTCTGCTCAGAGTGTTATAGAAAGGGCAGGGCACAGTGCTGTGTACAGGGCTCCAACACTACCTCAAGAGCCAGCCAAGGTGGTGACCAAAACAGTAGCATCCCTGCGCATACGCTTGCTTCGGTGGTACTGATGCTCTTGCTCTTGCGCTTGCTCTTGCGCTTTTGTGCCCATACACCCCAGAGAGGAGCTCTTGTGGCGGCCAGCTCTTAGCGCGTGAGCTCGGCGTATATATCGCAGCCGTCTTGGTCACCCAGATCACAGGCCTTGCCAAAGTACTTCTTGCCCAGCTCATCGTTTTGGCGTACACCATCGCCATTGATGTAGGCTGCGCCCAGATTGTAGCAGCCGACACTGCTCTCTAAATCACAGCCGCGCTTGTAGAGCTCCGTGGCTTCCTTGTAGCTCTTTTCAACCCCTGCGCCTCTTTCGTAGTTGAGTCCAAGACCGACACAGGCGTCGCCATTACCTAAGTCGCAGCTTTTCGCAAAGTACTTGTTGGCTTGAGCGGCGCTCTGCTCTACGCCTTCACCCGTGTTGTAGCTCATGGCGAGGTTGTGGCAGGAGGCGGCGCTGTTAAGCTCGCAGCCCTTGAGGTAGTACTTGTTAGCAGTGACATCGTCCTCGGCTGTACCTTCGCCGTTATCATACATGAGGGCGAGGTTATGGCAGGCATCGCTATCTTCGAGGTCACAGCCTTTGCGATAAAACTCTATGGCTTTAGCATCATCGAGAGTTACGCCCTCACCTTCGTCGTACATCATGCCAAGGTTGCGGCAGGCAAGGCCGCTATTGAGCTCACAGCCCTTTTGGTAGTACTGCACAGCTTGTGCGTCGTCGAGCTTCACGCCTACGCCGCTGTCGTAGATCATTCCTAAGCTATTGCAGGAGAGGGCATCATTTAAAGAGCAGCCCTTCTCAAAGAGCTCTGCGGCCTTAGCGTAATCTTGCTCGATGCCTTGGGCGTTGTAGTACATGAGGCCTAAGTTGTTGCAGGCGCTGCCTTCGTCGAGGTCACAGGCCTTAGTGTAGTACTCATATGCTCTTTGGTCGCTTTGCTCTACCCCATCGCCATTATCGTAGGATACGCCAAGGTTATAGCAGGCCGTAGCATTATCTTTGAGGCACAAGACTTTAAGCTGCGCAATGCTTTCGGCATGAGCGCTGTTGATTCCACAGAACAAAGCTGAGGTGAGCCCCATGATGACGAGGCTGTGAGATAAGAAGCGCATAAGCTGACTCTTGAGGTTAGAGAGGTGAGCCTTGAACTCCAAGGCTGCCACAGATCACTTGCTTTGGCTGCAAGTAACAGACGATTGCTAAGGGCACACTCTGGGTAGCCTGTGCCGTATACAGAACCCGCTGGAACCGCTGGGACTATGAGGCGTAATGGGAGAGCAGCATGAGTGCTGCACTGCGTTCTGCTATAGCGTCCTGAGGCACCTGTGGCACAAGCCATTGGCACCCGAGGCACGAAGCGACACCTACTCTTAGAGCGAGCAAAGCAGAAGCCAAGGCGGCGTCATGATGGGCATCATGAGGCTATGAGGCTGTATCTGCGCGTCATTTCACAGCTGTCAGACAACTACCAGCTTATTACCAGTACCAGTGGTAATACCAGCGGTGGTGCTAAGCGTAGCGAGAGATGGGGAGAAAGAGGTAGGTAACCGCAAAAGCGCCTGACGGCACCTTATGTGTGTAGCGCCTCAGAAAATACCTAATCTCAGGGTAAAACACCTGATGGTAGGCACTTGCCTCCTGAGGGGAGCTTTTTGGGATCCCCTCAATGGCGGGAGTGGTGAGTGTGGAGAGAGTGGATAGAGGGAGAGAGCTGCGCCCATGCGCCACCGCCTCAGGAGAGCGTGGCGGGCGTGGAGGCTGGGGGCCATGAGCTCATGAGCAAGAGAGCTAATTGGCAGTTAAGTGCACGCTCTTTAAGGAACGCAGCTGCTGCTCTAAGCGCTGCACGCGCTCCTCTTGGCCCTCGCGGTAGGAGTCGATCTGGTTGCTGCGTACTTCTTGGGCCTTTAAGAGCTCGTCGTAGGCGGCACTGACGTTAAAGGCATAATCGCAGATCTGATTGACCTCATCGCCACGGAAGAAAGGCAGAGGGCGACGGCACTTTTGCGTGCTGTACTCTTCGATCTTGGCAAAGCCCTGATCGACATACTGCTCGGTTTGAGAAGTGTTGCTATCGACCTTGGCCTCGAGCTCTTGGACGTATTTGTCGAGCTCTTGAGGGTGGTCTGCGACTAAGTGGTCTTGACCAGTGGAGTTATCGCGCATTAAGAGGCGGCCATCCTTGAGCCAGATATAGGACAGGCCGATCATGGTACGGCCCTCTAACAGGCGGTAGGTCTTATCGATGTTGCTCAGCACATTGTCGTGTGCATTGAGGAGGTCGTGGCTAAAGTTAGGGTAGGCAATAATGGCCGAGTACTCACCACTTAAGAGGTCAACAATTTTGGTGTAGCTGACAAAGTTGGTGGTGTCCTCGTAGCGAGCGGTGAGCTCAAAGGTGCCATCTAACCACTTATCGTGGTTATAGCCCCACGTGGCGGCAAAGCCTTGCAGCTTATTGTCCTTAATCTCAAGGAGGCCATAGCCCACTTCGCTATCACCAGTGGCGGTATCGTAGTTTAAGTAGGTGACGAGCTTGTCTTTGACCTTAGGGTCAATCTCCATTAAGAACTCTTGGGTCTTCTTGCCATCGACGGTACGCACTAAGCGTCCTAAGCCACTGGCGATACCATTGCTGCACTCACCATCCCAATACAGCTGCACGTTGGCACCGGTGTCATTGACGATAAATGGCACCAAGCACTTTTCCTTTTTGTTGACTGGCTGTAAGCCCTCGTCGTAGATGTTGAGCGGGCTGATTTGTGAGGAAACCTGCTTGATGAGGTCGTAGTCGTTGATGAGGCGGTTTTCCAGCTCAAGGTTGGTGTTTAAGGCCGAAGCACCATCGAGGTTAACCGTAGAGGTAACCTTGCTCGGTACGGTTTGGACATTGGTGTCATTGCCGTTAGAGGTTACGGCAATGCCTGTAGGGGTACAGGAGCTCAAGGCAAAAGCAGTCACCAGCGCCAGTCCCGTGGATAACGTCTTTACTTGCCAATCCTGCATCGTGGTCTCCTACAGACTAATCTAAGTAAGTGGTGGGTGAAGTGGGGTTAAGCGCAGCCAGATTCAGGCTCTATCTGGCTAATCTGATGGCGCGAGGCTGTGCCAACGGCAGTAGCAAAGCGCTGCTAGGGCGAGAGTAAGCAGAGGCGTTACGGAGCCTGTAGCGGGCTCGGTAGGAAGCTGCGCTGGCCATGGTGTGCCCACAGGAGGTAACAGCACCATGATAAGGGCATGGAGCGTTAGCGCTGAGCTCAAAGTGTGCTCAGGTTGCCTCAGGTGGGCCTGTACACTTGCTGAAGCGCTGAGAGTGCCGCTGCTATGCGCTCTTAAGGGCTCGGCTTACTACTGCCATAAAGTGGCTGTAATCTTAGCATTATCTGCTCTTAGCGGCTATGGTCTCAGCGCGGTGGGGTGGGATAAAACGTTGTCACTTGCGCGGGGGAGCGGGTTTGTAACCTAAAAGCGCCAGATGGCGCCTTATCTCGAGAGTAGTGCCTTAGTAAACTCCTACTCGCAGGGGAAAGCACCTGATTGTAGGCAGTTAACTCCTTTGAGATTCATGGGCATTAAGTTAAGCAAAAGCGCTTAAATATCAGCATTGTAGCCACTTACTAAGGCTCTTACGCCGGTCGATTGGCATTTTAACCCGCAAAAACGGTACAATGAGACCAGATCTTGGTTTATATT
>JAHLFE010000222.1 GCA_018884035.1 Candidatus Anaerobiospirillum pullicola | reverse complement strand
CTTATCAGGCCAAGCTCGTAAAGCTTCAGCCGAGCTCCATCTCTGCCTCTGATTGGGGATAGTAGCCTGAAGGCTTAAGCCGACGGGTAGGGGGATCTTTTGCTTAAAATGGCGGTTTACAGGGAAAAATGAGCCTAGGATATGTATGCGGCTCAGAAAAAGTGCTGGAATCAACGTAAGTTACCCCGTCACAGCCTTATAATCATTTCCAGTTTTACTGCTGTTGATCTAGACTACACTGCTAACTTAATGCCCATGGTTCTATTTTGAGCTTACCTGAGGGTGAGGCAAGCATGATTACCCTAAAGTCCATCATCTATTAAATCAGTCGTTCCTACCTAAAGAGCAAGCTTGTCTAGCGCCTGCTACGCAGAAGCAAGGCGCCATTAGGGCCATAGGGCCATGCGGCGTCACTTTACCACTAATCGTGGGCACCACGCGGATCTCCTCAGATGTTGGTGGCTAGAGCCCTCACACTACTTTTAGGTGGCTCACATGAAACGCCATAACCACGGCTCATGTGGTTGCCTCAAGGTGTGAGGTGACGTTTTGCTATCCACCAAACTTTAAGTAGAGCCCACCTCTCTATGAGAGGGTAGGTGCTACGTCAGCAGGAGCCAGCAGCTTGGCGTTCAGCAGTCGCACTCCCGCTATATCCTCAGCACTTAGCCCCGCTACAAGGGACTGTACAGAGCGCTTGGTGTCAGGAAAGATGAGATCAGGAGCGATCTCAGCTAGCGGCACCAAAACAAAAGCACGCTCTTGCGCACGGGGATGAGGTAGCGTTAGCACCGGATCGGCACTGAGGATGTCCCCACAGGTAATGACGTCTAAATCGAGCGTGCGCGGGCCATTTTTAATGGTGCGTACTCGCTTGTACTTTTGTTCCAGCGCTGTCAGTTGCTTAAGAAGCTCTAGCGGCTCTAAGCTTGATGCCACCGCCATCACCGCATTAATGAAATCATCCTGTGCGGCATAACCTACAGGGGTAGTGCAATAGAGCGAGGAGGCAGCAAGCACGCTGATGCCATTAAGTGCCGCGATATCTGAAGCAGCGGCACGGAGCGTTTCTTGGGGCTGACCTAAATTGGCTCCCAGCGCAATGATTACCTGCATGGTTCTCTCTCCCAAAAAACAGCAGGCCAAGGTATGGTGCCTTGGCCTGAGTGTGGGTACCTGCCACAAAGGTGCTGATGCACTGAAGGAGTGGTGGCGCAGCAAGCTTAGAGTATAAGCTCTGGAGCTTATGGCTCTAAGTTCATGCTCTTACGCCAGTTGCGCGCCTTGCTGATACGGTTTTGACGATCAGAGGCGTTCTCCTCAAAGCGTGGCGCATTGCCATTGTCGCGGCGGTTGCCACCGTTGCTATTACGGCGCTCGGAGCGCTGCTCACCACCACGGCGACGGCCACCACGCTCGCGCTCACGACGCTCGCCATTGCGACGGTTGTTGTCGCTTAAGCGGCGACGCTCCGCGTCAGCCTTGCACTGGTCGTAGTAAGGCTGCCAGAACTCCACGCGCGAACGCAGGTTAGGGTCAAACTCTGCACGCAGCTTGAAGAGGTCAAAGGCGGCACGGAAGGCGTGATAGCCCGTGGTCTCCTTGACGTACTTCTCTGGGTTCTTGGACTCCAGCAGGAATTGCAGACGCCACAGCAGAGCAATGGAGCTGATGATCTGCTCTGGCATCGCCGTGATCTGGTACTGCTTGATCACCACCTTGGAAGCAAGGTAGGAGATCAGATCCTTGTAGTCGATGTTGTTGGCGCTCAACATCAGGTCGTCGCGCATCATGTAGAAGTTCCAGATGAACTCATTCCACAGGATGATGGCGTAGAGGAAGTGCGGCTTGTTGCACTTGTTCTCGGCAAAGCGCTGGTCAGTGCTAGCAAAAGCGTGGCTTAAGAAGCTACGGCAAATGCTGGAGTTGAGCAGCATTGGCGAGATGTTGAAGAGCTCGGTGAAGAGGCCTAAGGCCGTTAAGACCTTAAAGGTGGACTCAGCGTGGCCCGTGAGGAAGAGCTTGTTAACCTCATCGTACATACGGGCTGGGGAAACCGAGTGCAGGAGCTTGGCACACGGGCCAATCATCTGCACGGTGCGCTTGGAGATCTTAAAGCCCAGCTTAGCGCTAAAGCGGGCCGCGCGCAGGATGCGCACTGGATCTTCGCGGTAGCGGGTCTCAGGATCACCAATGATGTCGATCACGCCTTGGGTTAAGTCGTAGAGACCACCATGGAAGTCGATGAGATCACCGCTTTGGATGTCGAGGTAGATGGCGTTAATGGTGAAGTCGCGGCGCTGGGCATCTTCCTCAATGGAGGTGCCGTAGCTGTTGTCGCGTACCAGCATGCCTTCTTGGTTGACCTGCACCTCGTAGCGCTTACCGTCGCGTTGGATTGGCGTCGCAACCTTTAATTGGTTGCTATTGCCGCCACGGAAGGTCGTGACCTCGATGATGTCGTTGGCGTAGATGATGTGGACAATGCGGAAGCGGCGGCCAATGATGCGGGCGTTGTTAAACAAACGACGCACTTGCTCTGGCGTGGCATTGGTGGAGACATCAAAGTCCTTTGGGCTCTTACCTAAGAGCAGGTCACGGACACCACCACCTACCAAATAGGCCTCAAAGCCAGCTTGCTTTAAGCGCTTAATGACCTTAATGGCGTTTTTGGAGATCTTCTCGGTTGGCAATTGGTGCTGGTCAGCATGCAGCACCAGCTTCTCTTGGCCATTCTTGACGACGAGCGCTTTGTTCTTCTTTAAAAGGTCGTTAAGACCTGGGAGAAGGGCAGTAATTTTTTAATACCTCAAGTCTCGGGTAAGTACGACGTAGGCGGCCGCTTGTGTTACCCCTAGGGGCAGCGCAGGCACCTACAAGTACGGCTGCTGCGCGGTAGAGCCTTGATTCTTGGCAAACTTATACAGGCTTAATGACTTTGTGCCATGGAGCAAGAGAGGGTACCGCGTGGCCAGTTTGTTTTGCTTGGGGGTTACCACCACGCTGTGCTGTCACCTTTTTACATTGAGCCTGCGTAGGGCACAATCCCACTAAGAGTAAGCGCCGCCATGATCACTGCTAAAGCTGTGGTCTGTGGCGTTAATATCTCTTTGTGGCAAGAGCTGACAAAAGAGCGCAGGGTAAGCTGAGGGTAAAACAAACTGGGTGAGGCCTTTTCTCTTATGTGGTCGCACCCCATAGCCTGTCAGAGTGTGGTTAGCTGTCAGCGCTGCTTAAGAGCAGTTGCCAGTTAAAATCCACAGCGTCGCAGCGGCATACCGCACCAAGACAGCGCTAGAGCACTCTTGGGTGTGGTGCTGTACTGCGTTTTTCTCTGCTGCCGCCTTGTGCAGAGCATCTGCTCTTAATTAGAGCACCTGCTCTTAATCAGAGCCCTGCTTTTAGCAGATCATTAGCTCTTACCAGAGCACCAGCTCTTACCAAAGCCGCAACGCAACCGCAGGTGTTATTTCTGATGATGGTTGCGAGGATAGGGTGGTAGGACACAAGCAGAAAAGACTGCCGGAGGCGAACAAGGACGAGCAGAGGCTTGTAAAGCAGTACTCGTAGTGCAGGGAGAGGACAAAAGACAGATAAGATCACTGACCACAGGTCGTGAGAGCTTATGCTCTAGCTTATGCTCTAAGACATAAAGAGCCTAGCTTGTCATCACTGTACTAACCTAAGGCTAAAGCAGCAGCGCAAGTGTGCCCACATGGTGGCAGATAGCGTAAGGTGGCAATCAGAACACGTCTGTGGCAGGTAGGAGGCAGTGCTGTTTTTCCTTAAGTGCAGGGCAGCAGTACTTTAAAGGGCAAGGTTAAAGCGCAACTGTAAAGTGCGACTTGTAAAGTGCAACTTTAAAGGGCTGTTGACCAATTGTTCGCAATCTTGAGGATGGCACTACGGCATGTGTGGAGGGAAAGAAGAGACTTCTATGAGGAAACTCACGCCTAGAGTGCACTGTGCGGTTACCGCCCGTAAGTGTAGGCAGACAGTGCGTTGCAAGGGAGGTGATGGTAGGGAAAAGATGTGAGTACCCAAAAGCGTGGGTGCTTAGGACAAAGCGGAAAATAGGGCAAATGTCCTCATAGAAGTCTCCTCCGCGTGGACTACTAAACAGAGCTTTATAAGTATCCGCCACCGCACGCCGTGCCGTAGCACTTTGTGGTGGTAAAGGCCCAACTAAGCAGCAGCTCAGTGGTGCTAACACCGCTTCTTACTTGCTTTTTTGAGACTTTGAGGATACTTACAGCGCTACACCACCTCGCTACCAGAGGTAGACACAAGGTAAGGTGGCCTAGCAGCCAATCTTTCGCTCCACGTCGCAGTGTGGCCTCAAAATTAGGGCGCATTATAACACAATGGGCTTTTTCGGCAGTGCGTGCACCTGAAAGTGCGGCCCAATGACCTCGGTGTGCAGACGCGTCAGTAGCGCGTAGTAGGTCGCGGTCAGCTCTTGGGCTTGCTGCCACGACGCCTCCCCTAAAGCTCTGCTCCAGAGCGCAAGCAGCTTGCTCCATGGGCCGTAAGTACCAGTGGCGATGCCTTCATAGTAGACCTGTGGCCAGTTTTCTCTGCCGCTGTCGCTGCTGCTGGCGCCGTCATCTTCATCAGCCCACTCGTCGTCATCATCATATTCGTCGAGGAAGTAGTCATCCTCGCGCTGCGCGGCCTGTTCCGCTTGCTGAGCTTGCGTCGCAACCAGTAAGAGCATGTTGGTAAGGCCCGTTGGGGTGAGCAAAGCCAGAGCCTCGTCTTTTTCCTTAGGTGCTAGCTTGCGCAATTGCGCCTTAAGCTTCTTTTGCAGTGTGGTGCTGACCTCATCCGTGATGAGAGCGGTGAGTGACTCTTCGCACTGCTCTAAGTCCTGTAAGAGGGTAACAACATCCTCTTGTTGCAGCAGCTCGTGGTAGACGCTCTCTTGCAGTAATTGCAGGCAGAGGAGCGTAGAGGTGCGTGGGGTGTAGTCAGCAAAGACCGCTGGTGCGTGGTTTTGTTTGGAGAGCTTACGGCCGCTGCTGTCAGTGATGAGCGGAATATGACAAAAGACAGGTGGTTCAACGGAATCGAGCTCGTAGAGAGGCAACTGCAAAAAGGTAGCGTCGAGCATGTCAGCACCGCGTACCACTTCGGTAATCTCTTGCTCGATGTCGTCTATAACCACCGCTAAGTTGTAGGCAATGATGCCATCAGCACGTTCAAGCGTGAGGTAAGGATTAAGTGAGTGCTCGAGGTCACTTTGCCTGACCACTCCTAAGTTAGCATCCGTAAAGCTCTGCAACTCCTCGCTTTCTAAGTACGGGGTGATGTTTACTTTGCAGGAGTGAGGCGTATCAGGATCGAGGGTGATCTTTGTTCTGATGCGTGCTTGCTTGTTGGACAGCCAACAGGTGCAAGGCTGCTCTTTACTCTGAGCCCGCGTGCAGGTGCAGAAGTAGGCAAAATCATTACTCAGCAGCGTTTGGATGGAACGGTGGTACTCCCCAAGGTGCTCGCTTTGGACACGCACTTTTTTGTCCGAATGCAGCCCAAAGAGCTGGAGCTCTTGGCAGAGGAGCGGGATGTTTGGGCGGGGGCAGCGCGGGAAGTCTAAGTCCTCGATGCGGATTAAAAAGGTGCCGTGCTGCTCGAGGCTACGCCAGTAGGCGGCATAGGCGGTAAAGAGGGAGCCTAAGTGCAGGTGGCCGCTAGGAGAGGGCGCAAAGCGTCCGCAGTAGTCATTGGGGAAATCAGGGGAGTACAGGGAAAAAGAGTCAGACATGTGCAGACCTTTGAGGAAGAAGGCGAGAACAGATGCATCATGCTACCACGGTGGCATAGCAAGGCCAATGCGTCTGCGCTGCATCAAAGAGTGGCACCATGAGGCGCCTGCGGCGACTATCCTCAAGGTAACAAACTCAGGTAGCTACCCTCAAGCTCACTTGGAGTGAACATGCCGTTACGTCGATCCTTACTTTAGTGATAGCGGAAGCTAAAGGTACAGTAGAGAGTACTGCACCTCACGGCGCAGTTATCTCGAAAGGTAATGTAGTCCATTGCTACTGCTGCTACTTGGAGTATGAGGTGGTAGGTAGCACCCAGAATACAGCAGCCAGCACCCAGCCTGTGGCACCACCACCACCACCTCTAAGGGAACAACTGACTTAATAAATGACGGAGTTTAAGGCAATCGTGTTTGCCTAACCTTAAGATAGGCACAGGCTCGCCTGCACCTTTCATCTCGAGGAGTGGTACGTTACCGTCACTTATTAGATCACTCATTTCTAAGGTAGGGCTTAACACCACTTACCTCTTAGCACTGTCCTATTTTGCCCGCTACTGGCCTCGCCATTACATGCGCAGCTCTCATGCGTAGCGCTGTTGCGCTTTTTTTCTACTTGGCGCTGCTTTTTGTAGCAATTTCGCCAGATCACTCACATTGGCCACTTTTTACTCTTGCTAGCAGCGCCCAATTCATGGATAATGCCGTTCCTAAAAAATAGCCCTGCCTAAGCCCGCTCCTCTTGCTTAGCCCTAAGGCTTTACAGCACGTCTTGCCTTTTAACGAAGCCGCGTAATTCCCTATGCGTAAGCGTAGGGATGTAAGCGGCCAATACCAGCATCTGTTATAATGTTCCCAAGAACTCAAGAAAGGACATTTTGTCCCGACTTGATGGGGGCTTTGTGGACAAGCCCGTAGTGATCCGCAATCTACATCAGAAGATCAGATAGCGGCTCGCTACTAGAAAAAAGCAGTGTTAACACTGTGTAAAAGCAGAGTTAGCTCTGTGAAACCGCAGACGGAAGTCTGCGGTAGTTCATATTCCGGATTTCCGGATATTTCCTGATAGTGCCTTGGTTGTGGGGGTTTGCGATGTTGCCTGCACTCTTTGTTACCTGCTATCAGCGCCTGTTTGGGGTGGGTTCTGCTTATACCTCACGCACGGCCGCTGCCACTCACGACGCTACTGCCGACACCGCTGCTGACGCCACTACTGCCGACGCTGTCGCTGCTGCTACCTCTGTCTTTAATTCCCCACACCGTACCACTAACTTCAAAGCCTACGCCCTTTCCCTCGCGTTGGCGCTGCCGCTTATTGTTGCCGGTCTCACTTTAAGCTCTACACCTGCCTACGCTATTGCCGCCAAGTCCGAGCCTTTAGATGGAGCCCAAATTGGTGTGGCCTACATGCTCCCTAACAGCAATAAGGTCTACGGCAAAAACAGCAATCTCTACTTCCACCCTGCCTCAACCCAAAAGCTACTCACCGCCTTAGCTGCCATGCTCTATTTGGGGCCGGATTACGAAATGGTAACCCGCCTTGAGGTACGTGCTGATGCCGTCGGTGCCAATAAGCGCTTAAATGTGGATAAGACCGGCACCTTAAACTCTGACGTCATCGTCAAGTTTACCGGTGACCCAACCATGCGCATCGACCACTACCGCACCTTGCTGGCGGTATTGCAGCGCCATGGTGTTCACAAAATCAATGGCAAGGTCATCTTAGATGTAAGCCGCTTTGGAGGCCCATCCCGCGCTAATGGCTGGTCATGGAGTGACTTACCATCCTGCTTTACGGCTCCATCAGCACCAATTATCCTCAACCGCAACTGCACCTTTGCGCAGTTAGTGACCGAGGGCCCAGGCAGCCATGCAAGTCCTCTTATTCCTGCGGGTGTGCCTATCGATATTGTCTCAGATGTGACGGCTGTATCCGCCTCTGACTACGGTGGGGACTGCATTCTTGAGGCTAACCTCTTTTTAGATAACCGCTACCACTTAACTGGCTGTGTGCCAGTCAGCCCACGATCGCAGCCATGGCCACTGTCGCTGGCTATTGCTGATGCTGAGCGCTGGGGAGTGGACTGGACACGCAAGATTCTGCAAGGCTTAAAGATCAGCACCACGCAAGGCATTGAGATCTCGCACAGCCCAGAGGCGGATGTGGTGACCATTGCCCAGCGTACCTCGCCACGCTTAAGCTCGATGGTGGAGTACATGCTGCAAAAGTCCAACAACCTCTACGCTGACTCCATTGCTAAGAATGTGGCGGCCGAGTACTTTGATCTGCCTGCAACCTACTATCGTGCTAACCGTGCGATCCGCTCGATTATGAAGCAATACGCTAAGATCGACTTAGGCAGCTCCTACATTGTGGACGCCTCGGGCTTATCCCCACACAACCTGCTGACGCCTAACAAGATGCTGGAAGTGCTGGAATATATCAACAAGAACAACGATAAGCTGGGCATCATCGAACTCTTACCAGTATCTGGTAAGTCTGGCACCTTACACTGGCGTCCTTCGACCTTTAATAACCCATTAAAGGAGCACGTCATTGCCAAGACGGGCACGCTGCAGAACGTCTCTAACTTAGCTGGCTTTGTCATTACGCAGTCGGGAGTACGGGTGCCTTTTGTGATGTTTACAAACTCTATCACCTACTCAGAGCGCACCCGCGATATGGTCAAATACCGTCGTAGTCCATCGCCACACTATGCTTACGAGCGCTATGTGCTGGAGAATATCTACTACGAGCGCGTGATGGGCCGTGATTTCTAAGACTACGCCCTCTGCGCTAATCTGTTCTCAGCGCAGGCTCTGCTCTTAGCCCACTGTGCGGCAACATACCACCTTTAAGTAACAATACTCCCTAAGCAGCCTCTTAACGAGATCACTGCCTTATACGCTCAAGCTCTCTGTGGTTCTTTAGCCTTACCGGAGGCATAAACAGGGCAAAAGGCACGATGACAGCTGTGGTGCTTGGCAACCAACTACCTCTAAGTTAGTAGTCGACCGCACTGGTCACCACAGCCACGTGTAAGGCGTGTCAGGACGGCGTGATCTCCTCAGTGACGGCTGCTGAGGAGAGTGCTGTCAGCACTCAAGCAGTGCTACCAACAAAGTTGGTGTTGGTGATTCTGTTCCTGTTGTTTTGTAAACCTTATTGCGTTACAGATCCTAATTAAGAAGAGGGCAAAGAGATAGCGAGAGGTAGCGATAAGTCTGCTGCCGCTGGCTCTTAGTCTAGCGGTTGGCTGTAGGCCTGTAGGCTGGAAGATGAGATCGTGCGCTTACGGCGTTTTGGCTGGGCAGGGATGCATCAAGCTACCTCAGCAGGCTCTAACGGTAGAGACAAGAGCAGTCGCTCGCTTTAAGCATCAGCGTCATGCAGAGCGGCACCACAAATACCAACCACCTGTAACCACGCTACGCTCAAAGACCACCACACAAGCAGAAGCAAGAGCCACCGGTCTGCTCTGTCACTTCTGTTCTGCGCTGCTAAGCACAAGACGCTGCTCCAGAACCTAGAGAATTTGGGAACAATTATTGCTAACAGCAGCCCTCCTTTCACATACCTCATACCTACCTCTCCTCATTACTCAGAGCCTCTATCCTTTCCTTTCTGCATATCCACAGGGTACCAAGCCCCCATCTCACGCCTTATATCTGGGTGTCTTTCCCTTATTTAAGCCATTCTTGCGCATGGTCTGTATAGAAAAGCCGTCTGTGGTTTGAGCTAAGTGGCACAACAAAAAAAGTTTTGCCAAAACCGATTGGTTAATATCGTGTAGTTTTCGCCAAAAATTTCTGCTTTTGGTAAGTTTAGCGTAGTTTTGCATTGGTTCTGCATGCAATTAACCTACGCATCTTAAGAGTAACACGGCCATCTTTTAGCAGTCACCTATCAAGTATGTGTGGCATAGTATACGTATTTTGCGGTGTAAAACTTGGCTTGCGCCGCATATTTATGGGATGGAAGAGCGTTTTAGTGTGTTTTGACGTCACTTTTGAGGGGATTTTGCGCATAGGGCAGGGGGTAATGTATTACTCAACAGGCGCGCATCGCGTCATTCCTGACATCGCTCCCTGCATTTGTGCTTGTTTCTACCCCATAACGGGAGGTGAAAACATGAGTAGAGCAAAGCACCAACAGGCTGACAGCACTTCCGCTGTCAGTCGTTACATTAACCAGCCGCAATCTCCGTATGTAAGCATGACCTACCCGCTAGGTAATGGTGCTACAGCGTTGTGAAACATACTTTTGTCGAGTGGCGCGGAGAGTTCGGTATAATTCCCTATAGGAGGATTATTTGAATAATCTCGTTCCAACAAAGACGGAGCAAGAGCCTAAGAAGGAGGAAGAGCAGGCTCCGCAGGATGCTGAGCAGGTTCAGCTGAATGCTGAGCAAGTTCAGGTTAATGCTGGGAAAGTCCAGCTTGATGCAGGGAAAGTCCAGCTGAACGTTGGTCAGGTTCAGCTTAATGCTGAGCAGGTCAAGCTGAATGCTGAGCAAATTCCTCAGAAGAGTGAGCCAGCCCCTCAAAAGAGTGATCAAGGCCCACAGAAGAGTGAGCAAGATCCAAAGAAGAGCAACAATCAATCTTTTGGTTTTCTGGAGAGGATTTGCGTCTTTCTGTCAACACTAGCAGTCTCCGTTGGAGCCTACTTATGGAGCACCTTGGACGCTCTTCCTGTGGGGCTTGGAAAGTGGCTTGTAGCTGCTGCTTTCTTGCTCGTGCTCCTTGTGGCAGTGTTGATGCTCATACATAAGATGTCGAAAATGTCACAAGGCTGATTTATCTTACTTGCCAAGCGTTTTCATGGTGCTATGGCTTGTTAAGCACTCCCTATACTTAGCGGCGCTGTTCTTCCCCATCGATCTACCAGTACAGCGCCCTGTTTCCTACTCTAATCTTGTAGCAACGGCTATCACCCAGCTGCTTTAGACAATTGCTATCCGGAGGAAACATGCTGCAAACTTTTGCTGCCCTTTTTGTTGTCGTGCCGTTTATAGTTGTGGTGCTGTACTTAATCCATGTTATTAACGTGATGGATGACGGGCAAAATAAGAAGTAACTCCCAGCTGTGCTGATCACATACAGCATCGTGGGCTGTCGGCACTACTGGCTGCAACTTGTCTCTGTCATGAGCTTGTTATTTCAGAGGGCGCTGGGCTCATCTCGAGCTTGGCGCCCTTTTGTTATAATCAGCTGTAGTGGCAACGATTCTGTCCAAGACCATGCTAAG
>JAHLFE010000221.1 GCA_018884035.1 Candidatus Anaerobiospirillum pullicola | reverse complement strand
GCCGGAGGTCTCGTGGGCTCGGAGATGTGTATAAGAGACAGGCTAGGTGCAGCCCTCCCGCCTCTTTTCCCTTTTCCTTTTTCTTTCCTTTCTCCTTCCCTATTTCCCTCTTTCCCTCTTTCCCTCTTTTCCTTTCCTCTTTTCCTTGCCCTCAGTCCTCAACAGCAAAACCACCACACCTCAGGAGCAAAGCGCCGCTCCCTGACGCGGCACGTGCACTCAGGGCCATCTGCCTGCGGCCAGCTGACATTGGGCAGTTGGCTTGCATTTGTTTTTCCTGATAAATAAGCTGTTTCTGCTTACGCCTCTAAACGATAGTCACCACATTGCAGCTTGAGATGGGGACATCCTTAACTTTAAGGCTATCGCCTTGACCTTGCCCTTGAGGGTTAGTCGTCAGTAGATCAACTCTAAGGTAAAAGCTGTATCTTAGATGTTGGAGAAAAATCAGCCTCAACTCCTCGACGTCAGACCAGTTCTGGTGGCGCTCTCTTCCTCTTGGAGCGTACTTCAGGCGCGACAGAGGCTAACTCCATCCCAGAAACAACACAGCCCAGTTGCCGTTCACTACTTGGGCGGTAGCAGCGTGCAACTGGGCTGTGCTGTTATTACTGCCACTCAATGGGCAGAGTTGATCTCTGTAAGCAGAGTCTCTTTAGTGTGGGGCTGGGCCTACTTGGTCTTTACCTCAACCCAGAACTTCTGCTCCAGCTCCTTAAAGAGCTTCTCGCACTCGTTGCCTGGCTTGTAGGTTAAAAGCGACACCACCACGATGCTCAAAGTTGAGAGCAGGAAGCCTGGCACAATCGAGTACAGTCCCCAGAAAGCACCAATCTCCCAGACGATAACCGTAGCAGCACCTACCGACATGCCCACTAAAGCACCAGGTAAAGTCATACGCGACCAGAACACCGATAACAGCACGCATGGGCCAAAAGAAGCACCAAAGCCTGCCCACGCATACGCCACCAGCTTTAAGATGCCGCTATTTGGATCAAGCGCAATGATGTAAGCAATGATCGCCACTAACAGCAGCATGGCGCGACCACACCACACTAACTCGCGCTGCGAAGCCGTTGGACGAATCCAGCGACGATAAAAGTCAGCCGTTAAAGTGGTACTGGCCACTAAGAGCTGGCAGGAGAGGGTCGACATAATCGCCGCTAAAATTGCTGACAGTAAGATACCGGCAATCCATGGGTTAAAGAGCACCTGCGTGACGATAATGAAGATCTGCTCAGGGTTGCTGACCGTAACCTCAGGGTGCTTCATGGCGAAAGCCACACCGTAGTAACCGATAGAGACGGCGCCTAATAAGCACAGGGCCATCCACGTAATAGAGATACGACGGGCGTCACCCATACCGCGCACCGAGCCCGAGGCCATGAAGCGCACTAAGATATGCGGCTGGCCCACATAACCTAAGCCCCAGCCCACTAATGAGAGGAAGCCAATGACGGTCATACCGGTTAAGAAGTCCGACATGTGAGGCTTGCTCTGAGCAATCAGCTCATTAGCGATATCCCAGCCACCGCAGTCCATAATCACGACAATAGGCGTCAGAATCAGCGCAAAGATCATTAAGCTCGCCTGCACCGTATCCGTCCAGCTGACCGCTAAGAAGCCACCAATAAAGACGTAGAAGATAGTGGACACGGCGCCAATTAAGAGCGCATTGGTGTAATCAAGACCAAAGGTTTGCTCGAACAGACGGGCACCTGAGACCATGCCCGAGGCGCAATAGACCACAAAGAAGATCAGAATGATAATGGCCGAAATGATCGAGCAAATGCGCAGGCGGTCGCAGAAGCGTGCCGAAAAGTAATCAGGTAAGGTCAGCGCATCTGAGGCATTAGCCGTAAACGAGCGCAAACGGGCGGCCACAAACTTCCAATTGCACCACGAGCCTACCGTGAGGCCAATGGCAATCCACGCGCCGGATAAACCGGAGACAAACAAGGCACCAGGCAAGCCCATTAAGAGCCAGCCAGACATGTCCGAAGCACCAGCAGATAAAGCCGTAACAAAGCGGCCTAAGCTGCGGCCTCCTAACACGTAATCATTGAGCGAAGTCGTCATACGGGCGGCGACGATGCCAATGATCAGCATGCAGAGGATGTAAACAATAAAGGTTGTGGTTGTACTGATCATGCACGAGCGTGCTAATGCCCACCACTCTGGCGTCTCTTAAGCGTAGAGCGTAGAGACTCAAGCAAAAAGCAGCCAGCGAAAATGCTGCCGCTACCACAGTGGACTTAGCGTGTCCTCTCATTGACGCCAAGCAGTAAGGTTCTGCGCAAGCGCATAACCGCCACTACTTTGCGGAAAAACACCTGCCGAAGTAAAACGCATGAGCACTTGCTGCTTTGCTTACCCACTAACTCTGCTGCCGGAAGCGCGCTCTGCGCGCGACATCCTTTCCTTTATGCATCCCACTTTTAGGGCAAAATGCACCATTAGCTATAAGAGCTAAAAGCAGGGGCCAAGCGTGTACTTTGGCTTAAAAACGCGCTTATCATAGCAAACTTTGCTACAACACGCTGCTTTTGCGCGTTTACCCCTGTCCAAAAGCAGGCAACATTGCACCACAAAAGAACATTTAAGGTGCATAAGCGTGCAGCGGATTACGGTGAGGGCAACCAAAAGAGCCAGCGTGCGCCTGCACCACAGAGAGCACTTGCGCCCAGCGTTTTTCCTGCAAAGACAGGTGCAGAACGCGAAGGGGCTTGTAAGTGGTGCGATGGTTGAGTATGGGGGGCTGGTGATGGCGCTGGAGGTGTTGTTGGTGGGGTAATGGCGCGTAGTACTTGACGCTTCGTGCATGTATGCAGCAACTACGGCCTCTCTCCAGTTAAGGCAGAACAGTGTGGGCAGCACAGACTCTGTGGGAGATGCTGGGCTGTAAGAGGCGAGCGCAGCAGCCACCAATGGCTGCCGCCAAACGGCACGAGGCCGCACCTTATCTCTAAGGTTAAGACACTCTTAGGAATGAGTGATCTAATAAATGACGGAAGAAGTGAGGCGTGATGACAAATACACACCTCGAGATGGATGGTGCAGGTGAGTATAAGCCTCACCTGAGGACGGTGCACCTTGATTACCCTAAAGACCGTCAGCTATTAAGTCAGTCGTTCCTTACGGCTACACCTGCTCAAGTGCAGAGTAGTGCCGCTTAAGTTGCAGGCAAGCAAGCCTGCATGCAGGCTTGCTTGCTTGCTTGCTGGCTGAAGCTTACGCCTCGTTTGCAAACTGCGCCACCTCCTGCCACAGCGTAAAGAACTGTGGGAAGGTCTTACGGCAGCAGTCGGGATCATTAATGGTGATCTTACGATCAAGCGCCGTCAGCGCCATGCACATCGCCATACGGTGGTCATTGTAAGTAGCAAAAACAGGTACCTCACCACGTGCCTTACGCTCCGCGCACTCGGCGGTGTTGCCATCGACTGTAATAAAGTCATCTCCCGTGGTCACAGCACAACCAAGCTTACGCATCTCCGTAGCCATAGCCGCAATGCGATCCGTTTCCTTTACCCGCCAGCTAGCAATATTGGTAATGGTCATTGGGCTGTCAGTAAAGAGCGCCATTGGCACTAATGTCATTGCCGCATCAGGCATGTCATTCATATCAATGGTTAAGCCATGCAGCTGTGGAGCGGCCTTTACTCTGAGATAGTTCGGGCCAATCTCGGTATAAGCCCCCATGCGCCCTAAGATCTCTATAAACTTGGTATCGCCCTGAATGGAATTTTGCCCCACACCATATACCGTGATCTCACCAGCGATCGCCGCTCCGGCTAAGAAGTAAGTAGCGCCACTAGCATCACCCTCGACGAGGTATTGCTGTGGAGCCTTAATGGTCTGTGGCTGCAAGGCAAAAGAGGCAAAGTCGTGGTTAACCACCTCTACCCCAAAGCGCTGCAATAACTCACAGGTAAGCTTGACGTAAGGCTTAGAGATAAGCTCGCCTTTAACCTTAATGATAAGTGGGTATGGTAAAAGTGCTCCCACCATTAAAAGAGCGGAGATAAATTGCGATGAGGTATTGCCTAAGACCTCAATATTACGAGCTGCAGAGGTGGCTGTAGTTGCGCCACTGGTACTGCCTAAGCCCGTAATGAGCAGTGGCGGGTAGCCCTCTTGGCCTAAGTACTCAATCTCAGCCCCTAAAGCGCGTAAGGCGTCGACTAAGACGCCAATAGGCCGCTCATACATGCGCGGCTCACCGGTAAGCTTAAAGCAGCCAGTGGACAGCGCCAGTGCTGCACACAAAGGACGCATCGCCGTACCGGCATTACCTAAAAAGAGCTCTAATGGCTGCTCGTGTGTGGCCGCTGGTACCTGAAAAGTGCCGCCTAAGCCCGTCACCGTGACGGTGGTGTCCTCTTGCGGATCGACCTGCACCTTAACCCCCAGCTTTTCTAAGGCCGCGAGCATCACCTTACTGTCATCTGAGCGCAGGATATTGTGTAGCGTAGTGGTTCCTGCACTTAAGGCACTGAGAAGCAGGGCGCGATTGGTAAGGCTCTTGGAGCCTACCAGCTGGACTTGACCATGCAGCGCGTTAATTTTGCCTAAGGTTAAAGCAGCAGACATCTTTGCAGTAAGCTCCGTGGCAAGTCGTACCAGCAAAACAGGTAAAAGCAGAGTAGCCCTTGTAGCTAAAGGCACGACAGAAAAAGAAAGGTGAGCGGCTATTGCCAGTAACGCAACTTACAAGGAAAAAGCTCTGCTGACAAGAGTCCTTGCACTTATTGATGCAGACAAGGAGCTGCGCTTAACCCCTTAAGGCGCGACGTGCGTGTCAGCAGTGGAGGTAGCGGCAGCAGCGGCTGCGGTAACCGTAGCAGCGTCAGTGGTAGCTGCCGTGTCAGCGCTAGCAGCGTCTGGGACGGCAGTAGCGTGAGAGACGTCAGCGCCGTCAGCGGCGTGAGCAGCGTCAACGGCTGCTTCCTTAGCAGCGGCCTCTCTCTCCATCTCCGCTAAGAGTTGCTCGTCCGAGCCATCGTCAGGGCTACCCAGCTTAGAGCGCAAATGATGGCGCTTCGCAATGGAACGGCGCTTTTTACTACGGCTATTCTCCATGCTCTCATCGGAGTCATCAGCAGAGGCTATTCGCGCTGCTTCTTCCTCTTGCGCCGCCTTGAGCGCTTGGCTATCGGCCACAATAAACTCTTCAAGCTTAGAGAGCAGATAGTCCGTGACATTAGGCCGTCCCATACTGATGTTAATCAGGGTATTGAGGCCCAAGTAACTAAGCGGGCGGGTAAAAATACCCAGTTGCACTAAGGCATTGTAGTAGCGCTCAGCTTGCGTACCAAAATCAATGGTGACGCTGCTGGTACGGGTATTGAGCATCGTGAGGCCGTAATAGCCGCAGAAATCGCGGAAGCGATTACGCTCGACGTCGTAAGCGTGCACTACCCTTTTGACAAAACTACGGTCGTCCAAAGCGGCACAAGCGCAATCTAAAGCCAGCTGCGACACATTGTAAGGGTCACGCAGGACATTGATCAGGCCACAAATTTCTTCACCGGAGAGCATGTAGCCAATGCGCAGCGAGGCTAAGCCATAGGCGTGCGAAAACGAGCGCAGCACTAAGAGGTTAGGATGAGCGACGATGAGGGGATAGAGGTCACGATAGCCAGGCCCTAAGAAGTCAATGAGCTCCTCATCTAACACCACAATCACATCAGGTGGCACCAACTCCATAAAAGCCTCAAGGTCGGTGTAGACATTAAAGGCCCCCAAGGGGTTAGAGGGATTGGAGATCAGCACCATGCGCGTGCGCTCATTGATACTATCGAGCACCGCATCTAAATCCGCTGTCCAGTCATCCATAATGCCGGTGGTAATAATGCGCGCGCCGCTCAGTTGCGCACTACGCTCGAGGTTAACCGAGGACAGCTGCGGGATGATGACATTAACGTCAGGATTTAAAAAGGCACGGCACAAGAGCGAGACCAGCTCTTGGGTATCCGCTCCCACAGTGATATGGTTGACGTTATAGCCATAAATGCTTTTGAGCTTTTGCTTTAGCTCGTAGGCATGGGCGTCAGGGAAGTAGGCCATGCGCTCCTCATAAGAGGCGAGTACATCGCGCACTTTTTTGCTCACACCAAAAGGACTCTCAGAGGCGTTTAAGCGGAACAGATGCTTGACGCCCAGATCCTTTTGAATCACAGAGAGCGGCTTACTCATGTGATACGGTAAAAAGCGCGCGATGTCACCATTTACCATGGAGCTAAAGTCCATGCTACCCCCTGTGTTTACACGACAAACGACTCATGACGCCCTTGTGAGTGACGCCACTAATATCCTGACCAAACTCTCCTGACGCAGTGCACCTTACAACACAGGGCATGGTGTGCTGCCACCATGCGTTTTACAGGGCAAAGCATCTTGGGTTTAGTGCTTGTGGTAGGTAGTATTGTAGCAAAAGTATCCGTCTTTTTGAATATCAGCTTAATTTGTTATCTTTGTTTGCACTATGCTGGCAGCTGCCTCAGCAGGTGAGGCTTAGCTCTTGTTAGCCACTAACACCCGCAGCTCTCGCTTGCGCGTCACTTGTAATACCAATCTACTGCCACTCAGGCCACGCACTACCACACTCTCCCCCGTTACAAACATCCCCACGAACCTAAGAGGGGAATACAAAGCACAGAGCGTCATCACCTCGTTCCTCATGGTAATTAAGATGTGCCCAGTCAGCCTGTAAGCGCGATAGTTGCCACTTGCAGCACTAATCCCCAAGAGGTATTGACGCCCCCCAAGAGCACCATAAAGCCATGGTGGGCTTAAGTTCGCGGGTATGCGTTATAACCACTCTCGCCATCATGCCCAATGCAAGTGGCTGCAACTAACTTTGTACCAGAGCAAGCTCCTTACAGCTACACTTGCAGCTCTCCTTAGCTTGCGCGTGTTTCGCCCACGTAACAGCTCCTTAGAGCAAGGAGAAGCGATCATCCTCAGATCTCCTCACTTAGAGAAGAGCTTTCTCCCTTGTTCTCCGAGTATTTCCCACTATGTTATTGGCTTAAATTCGGCCTTTGAGATAGGGTTAAGCCCCTTGATGCAGAAACCAGATATAGAGCAGCAAGCGTCGCTACCGCGACTTATCTTTGAGGTAGGTTAATGGCAAGGAGCTGTGCTCCCACAGGGGGAAAAACGCCCTCCTTAGAGGAGGTAAGTGTGGCCACGCCACACGCCACCAAGCTGCCACCACCGCATCTTCAGCGCGGTTTGCTTTTGTGCGGGCATAAAAAAACCTCACAGCTGAGGACTGTGAGGCTTTTGGCATGCAGAGAGAGGTGAGGATTTTCTCTACAATGATTGAGGAGGATTCTGGGCGCCACATGCGCTCATGTGTTTTTTGGAGGTTGCTTGAGCATTAGGAGTAAGGCCATGTCACCTCAACTGAGGAACTGAGGCGAACATAGGCTGGGATAGCAGAGATCGCTCTCTAAGTTTTCCCAGCCCTTACCACATGCTTTATGGCCTGCATTATAGGCAGAACCAGCCTGCAGAATAAGTCGAAAATTCACCAAAAAGTACAGTGCTTTATCCTTTTCTGAGTGTGCACGCCCACAGTAAATTGTTTCCCAAAAAGAGACTACTTGCCACGACTAAATCTAGATAAATACAGGCTTTGCCTCGCCCCCTGCTTGCAAGGTTCCGCAAGTCACAAGCACTGCCTCTTGTGATCAATGACCAGCACAAATGTGCCAAATTAACCTGTGACAGCAGTCACCTCTGACGGCGCAGCGCGGCTTAATGACAGTGGCAACAAGTTCTCACGCCCCCAAAACGCCACAGGCCCCCTGACCGTAGTCAGAGAGCCTGTGCATCTTACAAGAACGCCGTGGTGCTGCCTGAGCTGCCTGTACAGTACAGTACAGCTCTACGCTACCACAGCCTTATGATCATGGGCCATGGGACATAGGCTGAAGCGTATGCTTCAACTTAAGCGTAAGCCTAGGCTTAAGCGCGGCGCTCTTGCGAATCAGGATCAAAGACGTGATCGACGTGCTTTAACTGAGGCTTGCCCTGATTCCAGTATGGCGAGAGCTGACGTAAGCGCTCGATAATGCCTGGTAACACCTCTAACGTGCGATCAATCTCCGCCTCAGTGGTAAAGCGCGACAGCGAGAAGCGAATCGTGCCGTGAGCCGCCGAGAATGGAATGTTCATCGCCTGCATCACGTGCGATGGCTCTAAGCTATCGGACGAACAAGCAGAGCCAGAGGAAGCGGCAATACCGTACTCGTTTAACATTAAGAGGATGGCCTCACCCTCAACAAACTTAAAGCCCACGTTTAAGGTGTTTGGCGTGCGGTGGCCTTTATCGCCCATGACGATCACCTCTGGTATGGTCGCCACAATTCCCTGCTCTAACTTATCGCGCAGCGCCTTGACGCGGGTGTGCAGCTCATCTAAGTGGCTCTTCGCCAGCTCGCAAGCGACACCTAAGCCAACAATGTATGGCACATTCTCCGTACCAGCGCGACGGCCGCGCTCTTGGTGACCACCATGTAAGTAAGGTAAGAAGCGCGTGCCACGACGCACGTAAAGCACACCAATACCCTTTGGCGCGTGAATCTTGTGCCCCGAGAACGAGAGCATACGCACTTGCGTGCTCTTGACATCTACAGGGATCTTACCCACAGCCTGCACGGCATCCGAGTGGAAGAGCACGCCCTTATCGGCAGCGATCTGCGCTAAGCTTGGCACATCGTAGACGTTACCCGTCTCGTTATTGGCCCACATAATCGAGGCAAGAGCGGTACGGTCATTTAAGAGGGATGCAAACTCGTTGCTGTCTAAATCACCGTAGTTATTGGCGTGTAAGTAACGGATCTTGACGCCACGGGCCTCTAAGAAGGAGCAGGTATCCACAATAGCTGGGTGCTCTAACTTTGAGGTAACGATCTCGTCCTTGTTCTTCTGCGTCCACAGCGCCGTCCATAAGGCGGTGTTGTCAGACTCAGAGGCACAGGAAGTAAAGATGATCTCATCTGGATACTCAGCACCGATGAGGTCGGCTACTTGCTCACGGGCCTTTTTAATGGCCTTTTCGACAGGCACACCAAAGCCATGCTGGGAAGAAGCATTGCCGTAGTACGTGGTGAAATACGGCATCATGGCCTCGACCACCTTGGGGTCGATCATGGTGGTGGCATTGTTATCTAAGTAGATACCGCCCTTGCCTGCACCTAAATCGTTGGGATCAAACTTCTGCTGCTCGCTCATAACTAACCCTACTCTGCTTTACCTGCTCTTTATATGGCGCCAGCACTGACCTTGCCGCTATGTCTACAAGACAAAACAGCAAGGCAGTGCAGTGTGATGTGACGTGGCGTGGCGTGGTGCAGCGTGCGCCCTTAGGCCGCGACGCTTAAGCCACTGTCAGCACCGAAGGCCTCATTAAGCTTGGTCTTAAAGAAGTTGAGGGTCATGTCGTGCATCATGCCGCTAGCGATATTGCCCTTAAAGCTCAGCTTGATGTTCTTATCGGCGATGCCCTGTAACTCCATGCTCGAGCCATCGGTAAAGCCCTTATTGAGCTCTGCAACGATCTCTTGCACCTTAGCAAAGTAAGGCGAGTTTTGCGTAGCGCTATCAAAGCCAGAGGTAGCAGATGCAGAGCTGCTGGCAGCTGGAGCGGTCGAGGTGGAGATCTTGATGCCGGTCACTGGGGTTGGGGCAAAGCCAGGACGTGGCACACCGCATCTTTCTAAGTCCACCCACACCTCATCGATGATTTCTTCGATGCGCATGTGGCATGACTGGCAGCCACCACCGGCTTTGGTGTAGTGGGTGACTTCCTCGACGGTGGTGAGGTGGTTTTCCCACACCACTTTCTTAATCTTGTTTACGCCAACACCGAAGCAGTGGCAGACGATCTCACCATCATCATGGCTGTGCTCATAGCTCTGGCCATGATAGTTGGCGATAGCGGCGTCTAAAGCCTCGCGACCCATCACCGAGCAGTGCATCTTCTCTGGAGGTAAGCCACCTAAGTAGTCAGCGATTTGCTGATTGGTGATCTTCTCGGCCTCAGCTAAGGACTTGCCCTTGATCATCTCCGTTAAGGCCGAAGAGGAGGCGATAGCACTACCACAACCATAGGTTTGGAAGGCGGCATCTTCGATGATGTTGGTGTCAGGGTTAATCTTGAGCATTAAGCGCAAGGCATCACCGCAAATGATCGAGCCCACGTCACCGACGGCATTGGCGTCCTCGATCACGCGCGCATTGCGTGGATGCAGGAAGTGATCTTTAACTTTATCGGAGTAATCCCACATAAAAAGGCCTCAATTAACGGTGATGTCTTAGTCCTCATGCAAGGCGGAGAAAACCAAACCAAACCAACGCACCGACCTCGCCGTGACCGCACACGGGCGCTAAGCCACAGCTAACACGAAGACTGCTGCTAGATTGTACAGGAAAAAACAAAGTACGGCTGCGTAGGCAGGTGCAAAGTTTTTGCAGCTGTTATTGATACGCAAAAACAGCTGCACACAAGCACGGGCTGCACGCACCTGCATCTACTCTGCAACTACTTTTTGGCTACCACTTAAGCCGTGCACATTGAGTAGAGTTTAAGTGACTTAATGCTACCGCCACAGCTGTATGAGCCGTCAGCCCCATACCCGCGAACTAAAACCACCAATAGCATCCAAGTAATATTTAATGATGATAGGGAGCTGAACGGATCCTGGCAAGATGTGGCTTATATGAGTCAGCCATTTGGCAAAACATGCGTTTGAAACAGGCTTCCACCACGGATCTTGGTGCCGCAGAGGGGGTAATAGCCTTTAAGCTGATAGCCACAGCTACCAAAGTAGCTTGAGGGCACCTTAGACCTTAGAGTAGACAGTATTCACAGCCTTCTCGTTGCCAGGATCCGTTCAGCTCCATGATGATAGTGGCTGATTTCCCGCCATACCACCATGAGGGCTGCTATGAGTTCACTCTGAAGTGTACCGTTCTCCTTGAGGTTAACGGGCTGGTGTCAGACTTCACGACCCGCAGAGCACCACAGACACGGGCCAAGTAAGCGATACTTAGGAACGACTTGCTTAATAGATGGCGGGATTTATGGCAAACATGCGAGCCTCACCTAAATGTAGGCTCAGACTGACCTGCACCATTTATCTCGAGGTGTAGGTTTTTGCCAGCATTAACCCCTGCATCCGTCAGTTATTAGATCACTCATTTCTTACAGGAAAAGCACCTTATCTCAGCGGCACCTGAACCGTGGCCCATAGCATCAGCGCACGCTTAGCTCTATAATGCCCCCGCCACTATCTTCCTCCCGTACTTGCTCCCTTACCGCCACAGCAGCTTTTGGCCGCAGCAGCTTTTGAGGTGCCCATGGCTTTACACACCGCTACCAAGCGCAAAGAAAGTCTGAGCGATAAAGTTAATCGCGACATGACTTTGCAAGAGCAGATTGCCCTGACCTTTTCTCTGAGCTTGCCTTCGATCATGGCGCAGCTCTCCTCTATCTGCATGCAATACATCGATGCGGCCATGGTCGGTAGCTTAGGAGCGGAGGCCTCCGCCTCTATTGGCTTAATGGCAGCGCCTTTGTGGCTGTTCTCGGGTCTTTGCATCAGCTCTTGCTCGGGCTTTTCGGTACAGGTCGCGCACTTATTAGGCGGCCGTCAGCCAGAAGAAGCCCGTAAGGTCTTACGCCAAGGCTATGTGGTGCTCTTTGGCTTTGCCTTAGTAGTGGCGCTGATTGGCTGTAGCTTAAGTGACTTCCTGCCGCACTTTTTAGGTGGTGCCCCCGAGATTTTAGACAACGCCAGCGCTTACTTCTTTATCTTTATGAGCGCGCTGCCGTTTCTCATGCTGAGCTACATTTCCTCAGCGATGCTGCGCTGCTCAGGCAACATGCTGCTGCCGAGCTTGCTCAACATCCTGATGTGCTTGCTGGATGTAGTCTTTAACTTCATCTTTATCTTTCCTGAGCGTGATGCGGTGTACCCGCTCATTGGTGAGGTGCACGTCTTTGGCTTTGGTTATGGCGTCAAAGGCGCGGCCTTAGGTACTGTTTGTGCGGCGGCGGTAACCGGCCTCTTTATGCTCTATTTCCTTGTGTTCCGCTCCCCATCACTAAAACTCACGCAAGATTGCTTTGCCACATGGGGACAGGCCCTTCTGGCCTTTGCGCCGACATGGCAGGTGGTACGCCGTGCTTTACGCATTTCGCTGCCGATTTCGGCGCAGCAATTTATGATCAGCTCGGCGCAGATTGTCTCAACCATGATCGTGGCTCCGCTGGGCACGGCCTCGATTGCGGCACACTCCTTTGCTATTACCATTGAAGCGCTGTGCTATATGCCAGGCTTTGGTATTTCTGACGCGGCTACGACCTTAGTAGGTCAATCTATTGGTGCCCGCCGCTTTGATCTCACGTACCGCTTTGCCAAGATCACCTTGATTTTTGGTGCTTTAATCATGGGCATCTTAGGCTTTTTCATGTATGTGGGCTCGCCATGGATCATGTCGCTGATGTCACCTGATTTAGAGGTACAAGCACTGGCAGTAGCAGCACTGCGCATTGAAGCCTTTGCCGAGCCGCTGTTTGCGGTGTCGATTGTGGGCTATGGTATCTGTGTGGGTGCAGGTGATACCCTGATTCCAAGCTTGATGAACTTAGGCTCGATGTGGCTGGTACGCTTAGGCTTAGCTTATGTGCTAGCTGATATTTACGGGCTGCGTGGTGTATGGATGGCGATGTGCTTTGAGCTGTGCTTTAGAGGATTAATCTTCCTTGCGCGCCTCAAGTGGGGCAAGTGGATAAAGACGCTGGATTAGTGAGAACGTCGCAGCACACTGGCTAATCAAGGCGCTTGCGCCTTTTGTCTCCACTTTCAGTAAGACGCCAGCAGCGCCGTTATCTCGAAGCGCGCCATGCCCCTGTGCTACGACCATACAGCACTCTAGGCTGCCCTTGCGATAAGAGCGCGGGACATCAGCAAGTGGCGCTCGCCACTTTACTCAAAGGTAATCAACAGCATGCCCGATGCCCGTTGCGCACTCCTGCACCTGTTGTCAGAGCAGATTTTTGCTCTAAGTCTTACCTCCCTATGCTTTAGGCCATTATAAGCTTAAAATAAGGCTATCAGTGTTTCCTGCCTCGTTATGGAGTACTTATGAGCGAAAACGAAGTCACTAACGAGCAACCGCTCAAGCCAATCCCGCTTGGCGTCTCCAGTTGGCTCAAGATGGTGCGACGCAACAAGCTTACTGTCGACAAGACCGCCAAACTCGGGCTGTTAGTCAATTTCTTTGACTGTGTGTTCTTCTCCCGCCCACGACGCATGGGAAAAACTATCTTGTGCTCAATGCTAAAGGAGCTGTTCACCCATGGCGATCAAAACTTTGCAGGTACAGCCATTTATGGAAACTGGCCAGAAACACAGACTTACCCTGTGATCAGTCTGTCGTTTTATGGCGTGGACTGCCAAAATGCCAGCACGTTTGAAGCAAACTTGTGCAAGATCGTAAGTGACGCTTATTATGATGCCGGTTTCAAAGATGCCATGAAGCTTATAGGAACAACGTCATTTGATCGCCTCACCTCGCTGCTCAAAGGCATAGTTAATGATGACGATCAGCAACTTGTCTTCTTAATCGATGAGTGGGATTATCCACTCTCTTCTCATCTTGATGATCCGCAACTGTTTGCATCATTACAGTCTGTACTGGCTAAGTTCTATAGCTGGTTACGCCTGCAGAATGCTAATGCTAGATTTATCTTGATCACAGGCATCATGCGCTACCGTGAGACTTCGCTGTTCACAGGGCAAGATATCAGAGATCTCAGCATGCATCCTCGGTATGCCGACTTAGTGGGCTATACCAAAGAGGAGATTGAGCAGAGCTTTAAGCGCTACATTCCACTTGCAGCCAACAAGCT
>JAHLFE010000220.1 GCA_018884035.1 Candidatus Anaerobiospirillum pullicola | reverse complement strand
AGCCTTGACCTTGGTCTTGCGCTTGCCCTTAGACTGAGCATTGGCCTCGACCTCCTCGTCGTCCTCATCGTCATCGTCGTGGTGCACCGAAGCTAAGGCTGGTGGTAGCAGCACGGCTGGCTTTGGCGCCGAGGAACGACTTAAATCCGAAACTAAGGTGTTAGGGTTCTCATCCCACAGCGAAGTTTCCTCCGCGCCCTTATCCGCACCGCCCTCGTACTTTTCTAAGGCCGCCACAAACTTAGGATCGCGCATTAACTCCTCTTGCGTGAGTAAAGCCTCCTTGTTGATCTTGGAGACATAACGATCACGCGTGCGCTTCCTGAGCTTATTGCGCCGATACTCCTCTGCCGCCGCCTCTTTAACGGACATCAGACGCTTGAAAATAGCATCTTCAAAGTACAAGCCCTCTTTCGCCGCTGCCGCTCGCGCGATACGCTCTAAGGTCTTGCGGTTACGCGACCCCTTTGGACGCCCGCGCTTTGCGGGATTGGCAATCGGGGTCTCATTAATAATTTGCGCCACCAAGGTCTCAAAGGCTTCTTCATCATGGCGCATGGTCACAGGCAGAGCATCACTAATGGCGCTTTCCTGGCCTGCAGCGGCTGCCCCCTTATCTCGAGGCAGAGCCATCTTCGGCACCGGTAAGCGGCGTAAGGTCTCTGGCGAGGCCACTAAGAGCATGATGAGCGCTTGCTCTTGGGCAATCACGACGTCACAGACCGCCGCGACGCGCTTGGTCATGAGGACAGTGTTAAGCTGCTCTGGCTCCTTAAAATTGCTGTTCTCAAAGCTAGCAAAGAAGGCCTCATCATCATCGTAATCAGGCGCCTTAGTCTCGGCAGCTTTAGCTGCTGCCTTAGTGCGGCCCTTGACCTTAGTGGTCTTAGCCTTAGTCGTCTTGGCTTTGCTGCGGCCACGGCTCTTACCCGTGCTCTTGGTCTCTGCAGCGAGCGTAGCAGGGGCAGTGCTATCTTCAGCAGCGGTAACGCTAGCAGCGGCGCTCGCAGTGGCGCTCGCGCCGTCAGCAGCTGTAGCTTCTACAACGCTCGCGGAGCTGTCAGGGCTAGCAGCGGCGTCCTTGAGCGCAGCCTCTGCCTCTGGTTCCTCATCATCCTCCCAATCCCAGTCCTCTTCCTCCTCCGTGGAGTCAATATCGAGGTCGTCAGCCGTCAGTAAAGCTAAGCTCTCCTCCTCAAAAGAGAGGATATCGTGGGTAGCAGGGAAACGGGTTAGCACCGTAGCAATAGCCTGTAACTGCGTGGCAGCAGTTGTTAAGCGCTGATGCAAATCCCCTGGGCTAAGTGGCTTCAAGCTGTCAGCGTCATTGCTGGCAGTAGCTTCTGGCCACTTATGATCGCTAGGCAGCCTCGCCATGGCCTCTGCCAGCGCAGGGCTTAAGTCCACACCAAAGATCTGCGCTAACTGCCCAATCACGTGATCAAACGACTTGATGCGGCGCACTAGCTTATTGACCTGCTCGTCAATGGCAAATAAGTTTGGGGTCTCAATACGCGTGCCCGCACGCAGCGCCTGCGCCATTTCGGCACGGCGCTTTCTCTCCTTGGTGGCCTTAATCGAGTTTAAGAGCGCTCCAAAGCGCGCTGCCGCTGTAGCCGTAGTCGCCACATTCTCATTGCGCTTAGCAGCTTCGGCATTAATCGCCGCGACCGCCTCGGCGTTTTCACGGGCAGCAATAGCCTCCGCTTCGGCAATCATGGCTTTTTCCGAAGCGGTTTGGTTAGCGCGGCGCTTTGGCGTGGCTTGCCAGAACTTAAAGGTGGACTGCTTAAATCTGGTGCCCCCCTTTTTGTTCTTTGTCTTTTGGCTGTCAATAAATTCGAGGTTACGCCATACCACATAGGCGCCCTTGGTCTGAGCAGCGGCTAACTTACTCTGCTCTTCTGCTGCTTGACGGACACTGGCTTCTTTGAGCTGTTCGCGGGCTGCGGCGACCGCATCAGCTGACAAGGTCGTGACTTTATTATGGCTGTCATCAAGTTTGGCTGCAGAGGTACTATCCTTGCGCGCTGCAGACGAGCCTTTAGAGTCCGCACTCTTGTTGTCAGAGACAGAGTCAGCATCATCGTCATCTTCACCAAACGGACTGGAGCCAAAGAGGGCAGCAAAGGCCATAGCAGTAGTGACTACTGCTTTGCCATCAGCACCCTTGTTCTCGTCATCGTCGTCATCGTAAGCCATAAAGCTTTGCACCTTAGGTTAGTGATTTTCCCCAGATGCTGCCGCAAAGCATTGGGGTGGGGGCGTTAGGGGCAGCAAGCTTATCTTGCAGCTATAGCCTATCTTGAAAGAGGCGTAAAAACCAGAGCTCACCGTGGTGAGGCATAATCTCTACAGTTTTGTGTTGACAGTTTGGGAGTGTGGTGTGTTACGTAATGGTCTGGGAGTAGCTTGAAAATGGTGCGGGAGTGGTTTAGGAGTGAGCGGCTCTGCTCAGCATTACTGCTGATCTTTAGCCTGAGCCTGAGGCTTCTTTAGCTGCTGGGCCGACGGCTTTTGCTGCTTTTTCGCCTCACGGGTGGCCTGTGGCTGGGAGCGCTTACTGTCCTGTGCTGCAGACGGCTTGCTACTTTGCGCCGGAGTGGCCTTGCTCTTTTTCTGTGACGCCTTTTTGCTGCTACTTGCAGCTGGAGGAGCCTTACTCTTGGCGCTGGCGGTGACCGCCTTTTTTGGCCGCCCCCGTTTCGCCGGAGGAGGAAAAGCCTGCGGATTGGACTGCGCAAAGTCTTTAAGCTTGTCCATCATGGCCGTGAGACGCTGCTCATCTTTAGCCGGACCCGTCGCCTTTTGCATTGTCTCCGGCACATCAATGACGCCACTGTCACGGCGTGAACCTCGCGTCTTCAGCGCAGGGTAGTGGTACTTGCGCTTAACTTTTGGCTGAGCAGTAGCAGGCAGCTTCTCTACAACCTCTGCATTACGGTCAGCTAAAGGTGCAGGGGCAGCCTGAGTACGCAGTGACGGCGGATCGGCCATCTTTGGTAAGTCTGCATCCGTAATCTGCTCCGCCGCCGCTGCCAAAGCCGCCGCCGAGTCATCCTCAGGATGCTCGTATGGGTCAAACTTTGGATGCAGCGAGTTAGCACGCCGGTAAGCGTGATAGCCCTCTGGTGGCTCATAAAAAGCCTTGGACTCATCTAGGGTTTGACTTTTAAAGTCTTCCGGCACCAGCTGTGATGGTGGCAAGCCGAGAGAAGCACGCAGTACTTCTTTGAGAGGGGAGTCAGGTACCTGCGCTAAGACCCGCTCGGCCCTATCTGCAGAGACCTCTTCTCCCTCTTGTGCTTGCACTGGCGCGGCACTACTCACAGCCCACGCCCCCGCAGCAGTATCCTGCGGGTCTAAAGCCGCAGGCGCAGCCGCTAGCGCAGCGCAGCTGCCAGCATCAGGAGCTGTAGGCACCGCCTCTGCAGCAGTAGCAGTAGCAGTAGCAGCAGCAGCAGCAGCCGGAGTCACAGCAGAGCTTGTGACCGTATTATTTATAGCAATATTAGAGCCAATGGCTACAGAAACTGCACTTTTATGCATTGCCTCGGCTCCAGAGGCGGTCTCTGAGGCAGGCTCTGGGGATGTCTGTTCTGGGTTTTGACTCTGCTCCGCTTGCAAGTCAGTATCTGTTGCCGTGGTTGCTGCTGCGGTGTTGTCAGGGGCAGCATTAGTCCCTACTTCCGAACTATGCGTGGCGTCCGTGGCGGAGGCGCTCGGGGCTGCGGCCTTAGCTGCTATGGCCTGTGCTTCAGCTGTATCAGTCTGTGCTTCAGCTGCTACGGCTTGTGCTGCAGCTGCCTCAGCTTGTACCTCTTGCTGGTGCTGGGCTTTAGCCTTAGCCGCTAAGCGTGTGTCATCAACTGCTGCTAAGGCTTTAAGCGCGACTTTTTCTGCAGCTGCGTGGCGCTTACTGCTCTGCTGAGCTACCACCTGCTCTACCGCTTCAAGTGGCGTAGAGGCGGCGGGCGCTACTTTTTTCTGCTTAGTAGCAGACACAGGTGTAGAGGCTGGTGCAGGAATTGGTGCAGCATCGTCATCTGCGATCGCGGCGGCCAGCGCTGCTAATTTGGCAGCCACGCCCCCACGGGACGCACTCTGTGCACTGCCCGCTGTAGCATTAGCGACCTCAGCTGCTTGCTGCTGACTCTGCGCAGAAGCAGACTCTGGAGGCAAAGTCTCTTGCTCTGCATCCTCTAAAGTAGCGGGAGCGACCGTGCTGACTGCGTCAGTGCCCTGAGGCGGTGCCTCTGTAAGCAGCTTAGTAGCAGTATGCTCTCCTTGGAGCAGAGCTGTCAGAGCAGCTAGTGCTTGCTGCGCAGCAGCGGCCTCAGCCCCTGCTAAGCCCTCCGCATTAACCGCCTGCGCTAAGAGCGCCAATGCCTGTTGTTCGCTTGAGGCCACACTACCCTGAAGTGAGGTATAACCAGTAGCTGCGGTCACGGACGCAGACGGGGATGCAGCCTGTGCGCTATCTGTAGCAGTCTCTGTGGCTGTCTCTGCTGCTAGCGTGGCGGCAGGAGCAGAGCCGGAGCTAGCGCCGCTTATAGAGGCTAATTCAGGATTTTGTAAAAAGCTCTTATAGCGCACGCCATACTTTTGCTTTGCCTCAACCTCTGCCTCTAAGCCCTGTAAAGCCTCTAAGGCGGCCGTAGTTTTGAGCGCATCCTCGGCCCGCTTATGAGCAAAGGCGTCAGGCAACTGCTCACGCTCTAAGACAATTTGGGCACTACGCTTTTTACTGTCGCGGGCTAAGGCGACAAGCACTGCTGCTTCCGCCTCCATGTGCTCGTGGCTACTCTGCTGTGACGCTGGTACCTGCGAGTCTTCTGAGAACAGCGGCTTGTCCTCATGGGCAGGGCTGGTAGCAGAGGCTGCAGTCTCCCCTCCTAGACTCTCTTGGGGTTGAGGGATCGTGGTCTGCGCAGCACGCTTGTCCTCGGCTCTCTCATTAGTAGCAGCTGCTCTATCTGTGGCTGAAGACGCCATAGCAGCGGCAGCGTCGCCGTTATCCCCGTCGCCAACAGCAGCAACGTCAGCGTCGGCATCAGCGTCGGTATCAGAGTCAGCATCGGCGTCAGCGTCGGCAGCAAAGAGGTCGTCCACCTCATAGAGGTCGTCAAAAGCCGCGCTGTCATCGTCAGCAGCAGTAGGCGCAGTAGTCTGCGTCCCCGCAGGCGTCGCCATAGAGGTAGACGTACCGCTACTGCTTAATTCATCAGTAGCAGGCACCGCTAAGGCGGGCACTGCAGCTGCCGTCTCATGTGTAGTCAGATCATCTGGCTGCGTGCCCTCAGCATCCCCCGTGAAACTACTAAAGTCGCCCAGACTCTCATCACCTAAGAGATCATGGACGGCCTTAATGTAGGACTGGCGGTTCTTTAGAGGCACTGGTTGCGCCTGTGGTGGCTCCACGCTCACCTCTGGCTCGACAGGTCGCTCCTTACGGGGGCGCCCACGTGGCCGCTTAATCTGCGGCTCTTTGGGCTTGAGGCGCGGGATATCAGCTGGCCACTCCCCCATTACAGGCTTATGGGCGCTAAAGTCAAAGCTGCTGATATCAGGCTCATGGTAGGCAAAGTGATCGTTACGAGCGGCCTCAGCGGCGGCTTCTTTGGCGAAGATGTCCTCGAACTCACCGTCGTTATAGGCGTCGATCATAGTGGAGACGCCCTGCTTTTGGTCTTGACGGATTTGCTCATCAATCTGCTCTTGAGTCGAGCGACTGATATGGCTCATTAAGGCATCAAGCTCCGCGTCCAGTGGCGAGGAAGCGGCGGAGGAGCTGGCACGGTAAGGCTGTCCATTAGGGTCAGAGACGCCATACTCGCGCTCTAACTCTAAGTTAGCCATAGCCCGCTCACGCGCGACGGTTTCGGCGCGGGTAATGATACGGGACTCCTGCACTGAGAGCTCGATCTTACCGTAGACAGCAAAGAGGCGCTTTAAGACCGCCTTTTCACCGAAGCTGCTTAAGATGTAGTCACGATGGCGGGCAATAAAGCTACTGACCTCATGCGGGGCAATGCGGCGCCCGCCAAAGTAATCAAGTACCGAGGCAAAGCAAGGATATTGAACGGCAGCAGACTCACGGACACGATAGAAAAGGCCATAAGGGATGATCCACACCTGGCCTAAACGGTGGCAAAAGACGCCTGGGAAGTTAGCCTCGAGCGGCGCCACGATAACCATGACGTTGGTAAGGCCACGGTCTAAACCATTACGGCGATCAAAGTTACGGCGGCGCGCGGCATCGGCGCGCTTATTGGCGATAAAGAGGACGTGGGCACGACGCAGCACGAGGTCAGCACGCTGATCTTGGGTCAGGGCGTCATAGCCATAGAGGTAGGAGCCTTGCTCATAGGCGCGATTGACAAGCAGGCAGATCATTTGGGAGACAGTAATGCCCCAAGTTTGCGCCATATGGCGTAAGCGATAGCGTTCCTCATCAGAGATGTGAAATGCCATTTGCCGCTTCAGCTCGCGAGGATCTTTCTTGCGCGAAGACATGATGGGAAAAACGCCTTGCTTGAGGGGCTGGGTCACGCCACAAAGAACTGTAAAGTACTGTAAGAGCGCTTAAAGATCACTGCTTGTTGAGCACAGCGCTCTTAGAGCACGCGCTCCCCGTGGAGTGACAGCAAACTTACAGCCGGTCACATTACGCTGCGGGGCTGCTTTTTTACAACAGGAGAAAAAACTTACCCCCTGTAGATACCAACTACCACCGCCGTACTACTGCAGCCTTAGTGGGAAGTTGAAACCAAGGTGCTGCTCACCACTATCTACTCTCAGGTAGCAGCGCCACGCTCCGCCTAATTTTAGGGTAGCGGGGTTAAGACCAGAGCACTACAGTGGATGGTGCCACAGGCGCGACCACAGCGTCATGTCATCTGTGGACTGGTCAATAATGAGCTCGTAGGTTATGCCCTGAAAGGCAAAACGAAACTTGCTCTTGTCCGTACAATCAAAGTTGTCATTGATGTACGTGACCATCTTGTCAAAATTGGAGTTAAAGGCCTTAAGATAGCGCTTGCCCTCCTTTTTGATGATCGCCGCAATCGCTTGCCGCGTGCGGCGCAGGGTGTCGTTATCACTCGGCCGTGGATTACCCGCAAGCTCGCGCCACTCAAAGCCCGTGATATAACACAGCCAGCGACGCAGATCAGGAGACACCCAGCACGTTGAGAACGGGTTATACGCCTCAGCAAAGAGCTCCTTAATCTTCTCATTGATAAAGTCCACGCACTCGTCACGCTCCTTATCATTGCCTTGAATGATAAAGCAGCGATAGAGCACCTCCTCTTGGTTGCGAATCTCCTTAAAGCAGGCGATGTTGTGGTTGGACGGAATAGTCTCGCGCACAAAGGTGAGCCCCGACTCCGCCTCGTTCTTCTTCATCTCCTCAAAGTCAAAATTGTCCTGAGGAGTGGAAAGGCGCCACTGCAAGAGCTGCGACACTAAAGCAGAGATAATCATCTGCTTTTGCGCTGAGGTAAGGAAGTCATCCAAATGGATGATGACAAACTGCGAAAAGTCCTCTTTGACCGCCTGCGGTAAGGTACCAAACGAGGCATCATGTAAGGCAATGGTGCGCGCGTAGTCAGTACGGTTTAAGTAGATAGCGTAAAAGGACAGCACCATGAGGCGCGTTTGCAGCGGGAACAGCGTGTTGACGATAAAGTCCAACATCAGATCCTGCCGCATCAGCTTCACCTCGCTGTGCAGCTCACGGCCAAAGACCCAATCGTCGCGATAAATGGAGATGCTGCTCCAGTCGAGATAATCTGGCAGGCGGTCGGAGAAGTACTCACAGAGGTTGTCAGCAGGGATCTGCCGCAAGAGCTGCACCTCTGGGTCGTACCATGGGCGGGGCACGTCAGGCAGTGGCCAAAAGCGCGCATACTCCCCAATGCCGTCCCCTTCGCCAAAGGCAGGTTGCAAATGCAAGCGGCGGCAGGAGCGCAGATAGAGCCAAATAGATAGCAGCGCATGGACGCGCTTCATGAGCGGGGTGTAGTGGGTGTTAGAGCTGTCCTTATCTGGCAGCCCTATGTAGGAGAGCATTTGCTTGGGATGGGTGAGCGCACTAGCGTCATCATTACCGGCAAAGATTTCTTGCCACAGGCTTAAGATACTGCCCTTAGTGCGGCTATTGGCCATAAAGCTCTGTAAAGGCTCGTAGGCGGCACAAAAGCAGACGACGTACTTGTCTTTTAAGTAGTCTGCAGCGATGAGGTCAGTGAGGCTAGGCCAGCGATTTAAGGTAAAGAGATCACGCGGGAGGCCCTTTTTGGCGGCTTCTTTCCAGCGGATATGCTCAGGATTGCACTGGGGTTGCACGTAGGTGTGCACATAGACTTGGGGGCGCTTATTCGGGTCGTAGCAGCGCAGCACCGTGAGTTCGAGCGTGCTTTCTGGCTCGCCCTCATTGGCCATATAGACATCTACTACATATAAGGAATTATCCTGAGCCATAGCCTAAGGGTGTGCCAGTGAAAAGGGAAAGAAGGACAAGAGGAGCTAAAGGTGAAACGAATTCTGCCTGCGCAGGTAATGCCTTAGGATGCTACCGTAGCTAGCGTGGACGGGATGTTCCTCACGATCAGGCTCAAGCTAAGGGCTCATGCTTCCCCGCAGAGGCGAGGCTAGGTACTTGACAAGCGCGGCTTTCATTGTAACTGAAATGGCGGGGTGCTTTCCATTTTTTTGGCAGGAAAAACCGTCAGCAGACCACAAAAAACCCAAGCTCCACGCGTGCTGGCTGCAAGACAAGGCTACGCAAGAGGCGCTGTAGCTGTAAGGAACGGTCGGGAGCTACTGTGTGCGCAGGATGACTCCCTTGACCGATAAAGCGCACGGCATAACCGCGAACCTAAGCGTGAGTAACGCCTCTCAAAGCGTCATAACCTATCCCTCATGGTGATTAAGATGCCAAAACCAGCTTGTAAGCGCCTAAGCTTAACTTGCAACACTAATCCTCATGGGGCATCTCCGTACACCGAGAGCATCATCAAGCTATGGCTGGCTTAAGTCCGCGTTTATGAGCGCACGACCGCGTAACGTCGCTTAGCGTCATGCATGCATGAGCAGTAAGCAAAACACACCGCAATAGCCCCATAACAACGGATGCAGCCCACTGCACGCAGCTTGTACGCCCAACCATCAGCTATACCACAGACAATAGAGGAGCAGCTCTGGCTCTTTACCATCCCACGCCAAAAGCAGCAACGCCTTAGTACAACAGCGCACCTCTGACAAGAGCTGAACAGGACGGGACACTGCAAGGCAGTGCCAGCGCAGACGCCAGAACGCGGCGCTGCTGAGCTGCCAGCAGCAACTACATAGCAGCAAAGACCACGGGTTGCACCTGTGATAAGGACCCATGCAATGGGCCCATCAACAGTAACAGCATCAGCCGCTACTAATAAACAAGGGCACCTGGGGTACCAGGGGTAACTAGAGGCTCAGTTACAGGGGTGTCCTCTATGATGTAGGCACCACCATTTTGCTGCGATTGCACTGGAGGCACGTAGGTCGAATCATTGGTGCCCGTCACAGTACGCCCTTGCACAGGAGGCAAGCTCTGACCATAGACCGCTGGATTGCTCTCACCATAATTGGTGTTGCCCTGTGGAGCTTGGTTGTAGTAATCGCTCTTTTTGCCCTTTACTGGGGTCACATTAAGCCGCTCATCAGCGGTGCCCTCATTGCCAGGGGTAGTGCTGACGTAGTCAAAGATGTGGTACACACGCAGCACGCCATCCACACCTAAGGTGGTGTTAATGGCACGGTTGGCAGCATCATGGGTAACGATACCCATTAAGAAGACCTTACCGTTTTCGGTGACGACCTTAATGTTATTGGAATCGATGCCCTTACCAAAGAGCAGCTGGGATTTGACCTTAGAGGTAATCCACGCGTCGTGTGAGGTAACCGAGGCAGGCACAGGCTTTTGTAAGGTGACATAGTTGTAGACTTTACGCACGTGCTCTAATTGCTCGATTTGCTTGACGACCCACTTGATGTAATCGCGATTAACGGACTGGCCGGTTAAGAGCACGTTGCCATTAAAGGCGGTAATGGTGACGTGCATTTCTTCAGGCTGGGATAAGAGGGTGTTGTTTTTGAGGATTTTGTAGCTTTCTTGCTCGAGGGTCTCATCATAGAGCATGGTGGAGAAGCCACGGCTATCTTGTGATGCGGCCACGCCACCGGCACCACCGGCGACCAGTAAAGCACCACAGCCATTGAGCATCACAGGCAGAGCACAAGCAACAGTGCCCACGAGAATAGCCTTTTTTAGGGCTAGAGCTGTGGCAGATTTACGCATACCAATCCCCCTGAAACAAAGCGCGGCAGAGCGCTAAAAATAGAGCCAAAAAGACAAATGCAGCGCCAGAGTGGCCAAACGAAATGGACACAATGCGCGCAGCTTATACGCAAGAGACAATAGCACGTCTTTCTTTGGTGAGACTTAGGGGAGCACTAAGCAGAGCCGGAAGCACTCTTTGCCAGGAGCGTTTCTTCGTGCGTAGCATTGCCATGGCAAGGAGGGGTATGCCTACAAAGCTCACCATACAGGTGCAGCCTCCGCCTTATGCTGGTGCTTAGTAGCGCTTGTTGCGACAGTTTCGCTACTAAGCTTGCGCAGTGGTGGAGTCATGATAGGCTGTGGACTAACTTCTCGTTCATGGTTCTGTAATGACAGAGCTCATACAGAGACATGAAGCGGGCTTAAGCTTGAGCAGCGGAGAAAGCTCAAGGCAGCATGGGCCCGCGAAAACAAGCAATCAAACAAGCACAGCAAGCAGCTCTGGTACTGCTTAAGCAGGCCAGAGCGTTTGCTTTTTGAGAAGCTGTACTACGGGTACGCGGTCTTACCTCTAATCTCGCTCTCCCCCGTCTTTTCTGCTGTGTTGTCCCTTGCAGCCCCTCAATCCATCAAGCCAGCGTCGTCGTTGCTGTCCCCTCTATCTCTACTATCTCGTTTCCTCGCGCCTTATCTTTGAAGCTTAGGCGCAGCCCTCATACCACACCAAAGTCACGGATTGTCTCCACCTGCCCCCTACTCACCATTGACGCACAGTCTAAGCACACAGCTGCTGGCAGCTGGTGCTGCTTGATAGCCCTAAGGCAATCTGTAATCTCACTGTTAGATTGTTGTAAGAAAAAGCAGTAATACCTGTGAGTATTGGCTATTTTCTGCAAAAATTTAACAATCAAGATAAAGTGCTCTTATCCACGCCCTTTAGCTCTCTTCTACTTCGTCCTGCGCTCAGATAAGCGCGCCCTCTTTCTCCAGTGAAGTGCCTAGCCTGATGGGCAGCTCCTCTGATCCCTCAAAGGCTGAGGATGTGTGTACGCTGTGCTTGGCTAAAGCCCCAATACTAACTGTCGGCTAACCCCACTCTTACGAGAGGGGCATGCGCCGACAACTCTAGGTCAATAGGCACGACAGGAGTCACCTGCTAAAAGCACTTGCCAAGTTGGCAACACAAACTTGTTTTCCGCCTCCTTCCACCTGCCCCAAAGAGCGCTACCAAGATGCTCAGCGCCGCTAGGCGCCGCCGCTCTGCGCTAAAAGCTAAGAGCGTGCTACCCCATCGACGAAAAGTGCTCCGTCAGGGTAAATACCGCACTCTTTGGGTGGCGATCGCGAGTAAAGATACCCTTACGGCTATCTCTACGCACACCTAACACCGGATTGATATCAGCAAAGGTTAAGAACTCGCCCACAATGGACACATTGTCCTTAAACACCTGATGGCACAGCTCTAACCACTTGATCTGGAACTCCTCCGAGCCTCGCTCGCCAGTGACCGAGTAAAAGCCCGCTAAGGTGTCCACTCCATACTCGCTGATCATCACCGGCTTCTTGTAGGCAAACCACGGCAGGATCTCCTGCCGCAAGTACTCGGTAAGCAGTGCCAAATCCTGCGCCGGAATCTGCTTGCTCAGATCGCTATCGCAGAACTTAACGCACAGCACATCAAACAGATCCACAAGCGCCTCATTCGATCGTGCATCCTGCATGTTGACGAGAGTCAGAGGTCGCGTGCTATCTAAGCGCCGTGCATAGGAGACAATAGGCTGCAAGTAATTGCGTACTAACAGGCCATCCGCACCGTCTTGGCTGTTCTTATCTGCAAGGGCACCATCAGGCTCAGTCGCAATCGACCACATCACCACACAAGGATGGTTCTTGTCGCGATTGATGAGCTCAGCAATGGTCTTCTTGTGCGCCAGTTGCACGCGCTCATTAATGAGCTCCGGACGGTACCAACACAAGGCCGGTGCCTCATCAATCACCACCAAGCCCTTGTAGTCGGCATAATCCATTTGCTCCTCAGAAAATGGATTGTGCGCCGTGCGGAAGGCGTTAGCACCCAAAAGTCCCATTAAGGACTGATCGTGAATCATGGTCACGTAGTCAAAGGCCTGACCACGCAGCTCTGAGTCCTCAGTGCGCGACACGCCCTTCATGTAGAAAGGCTTGTGGTTGATAAAGAGCTGCTGGCCCTTAATCTCCACCGAGCGGATGCCTACACGTAAGGTGTAAGAGTCTACGGTGAGATCACCAGACTTGAGTTCCACCTCAAGGAAGTAGAGATAGGAGTCTCCAGGCTGCCAAAGAATAGGATTGGTGACCTGAAGCGTGACCTTACCGCGATACTTACAGCCCTCTAAAGAGACATGCTCGGCCATAATGGCTTCCGCCTCTTTGTCATCAGAGGTTGGCCGCTTAAAGCTCCACAGTTCGATATCAGGCCATGGCTCCGCATCGAGGCCACTTTCCATAATGGCCTCTTCGTCGGTGCCCTCACCGTAGTGACCGCAGTTCTCGTAATAATGGCCATCATTGCCATTACTGCTGCCGTCAGCATAGCCAGCGTAATCAGCAGTGTTGCCACTGGCGTTAACCGCCCGCGTAGCCACCTGCCCTGAAATAGCCTTAGCGCGATCAAGACGCTCCTGACGCTCGCCCTCACGCACTGCCGCCTCCGCCCGCTCTTTGCTTGAGAGGTTCTTATTGTGCGAATCTGGGCGCGTGACTACCTGTAGCTGCGTGCCATAGGAATTGTCCATAAAGTCCGCTGCATTACCGGCCACTCCTGTCACCGTCTTAGCGACAGGCACCGAGGAAATCATCGCCTCAGCACCAATAGGCGCGGAGCTGTCGACCACGATGTGCTTTAAGTCCTCTAAGCGCGCATCAGGGCTGATAGGTGGTGCTGTGACCTTAAACGGCGAGCGCGCACAGCGGAAGCGCTTAGGACAGTGGCGACAATTGGTTGGAGCAATCGGCACTACTGCCGAGTGGCCCTCGGCCACCACATTGCCCTTGAGGTCGGTGAGCTTGAGGTTAAAGGACGTGAGCACAAAGCGCTGGCGATCGAGCTCGTACTTTTTGATCTCTAAGCGGCGGCGCATCAGTGGCGACAGCTGCTGACTATTGAGATTAGAGCCAGCCATATCACGCGCAAAGAGGCTCACTTGCACCTTAGCCTTTTTCAGGTCAGGGCTGACCTCATGCACCACCGTGAGGTCGTCAATAAACTGGTAGGGGGTGTAAACCAGCTGCACCGAACGCTGGATACCCGCAAAGTTAAAACCGCTGGGAAATGGCGAGAGTGGAGCGGCAGAAGCTGAGGAAATGTGGGAGAGGTTGCGGTTTTCAGAAGAGGCCGTAGACGGATCGGCGTTAACCGCTAAGCCTAACTTTGAGGTCTCTAAGAAGAGATCATTATTGCAGCACACCACAATGGTGAAGTAATTACCGGCCCGCACTAGGTGGGTAATGTCGATCTCAAAAGGCGTAAAACCACCGTAGTGGTGAGCCACCTCAAAGCCGTCAATCCACACCGTAGCGTGATGGCTCACCGAGCCAAAGCGCAGCACGACACGGCGATCGCCATAAGAGCGGGGCACCAAGACGCGCCGCTCGTACCACACATCACCTACGTGGTTCTTGATGCGCGGATCGGAGAAGATGTCGTTATAGCTGGAAGGCACCGTAATCGGGCGTGCAACCTCTGGTGGCAGTCCCTTAAAGTAGCCCTTTTTATAACCCACGCCGTCAAAGTCAACCCAAAAAGCCCACAACCCATCTAGGCTTTTGACCTCACGGTAGTTGTTTTCCATTGGCTTGAGCATAGGCGTCACTCCTCATGGGCACAACGCAACAAGCAAAAACACCACGCGCCTTGTTGGCTGTAATTGAGGTTCTGTTGTTGGGTGAGCAAGCGGTCGGAAACTAGCGCTGGTGGTGTTGTGTGGTGATGCTGTTAAGCGCTGCGTTTATGGTGTCAGCCCACATTCGTTACTCTGTGCTTTTTAAGGCTGATGCGTAGCATTGTGCGCATTACTCTGTACCAAAAAGGCAGAAGCAGCATTGGCGCTGGCGGTATGCATTAAGCGGTGTCCCCACCAGCAAGCGCCACAACGCCCCACTGAAATGTAGGCTTAAGCTCGATGCTGGCAGCGTCTCCGTTAAGGCTCATGCCACCATGAAGCGCTGTGCCGCGCGGTCGCGGTTAAAGCAACCACAGCTCCGTATTAGCTGCTGCCATGCCCGCCACGCACAGTGAGCGCAAAACACCATTGGCCGCTGTAAAACTACAGTGGCTTGACCACACCTTGAAGACGCACTCAGGGGAAGAAGGCAGTTCCCACCAGTTAAAGACAGGGCGTCTTTATCAGTGCAGGAAAAGTAGACAGCTAAAAGTGCTCTAAATTCACTTTTAGTGAGGACGGCTTTACGGTGCAGTCTTGATCTAAAACGACGGTTATGTCAGTAACAACAACAACAACAACAACCGCTTTACAGACATTTTGCATTGCTGTATTTGCATTCTTTGGCACATCTATTATGCTCCTTTACTGAGCTAGGAGACAAGGCGTCAGCACACAATCTGGGATGATTATCACAAAGAGTAGACAACAAGAACCATAACAGCGCCCGCTCCTTTACTGGGCCTTGCTTTAAGGCTGCTAGCCACAGCAATTAGTCCCTGTGGATTTTCCGGTATACAAAGTCTTAAGCGTAATATGGCGCGCCGTGAGCCGAGCACCACATGCCACGCCTAGTGGATGCCGCAATGAAACTTATGCTCCATGAGCAACAGGCATAAGGTGAGGGTAGACTGTGCACTAACCTGCTGTACAGCAATAATGCACAGTTTGAACTTTAAGCTACTGCAGCTGGTAATAGCGCAAGGCTATGGTACGCATACTAGTGATAGGGCCGGAACCTGCACGGATGATGTGGTTACTCAGGTGTTAATGGCTGATACTGCCGGAGATGCCACTGCTTAGTGGTGACAGTAGTGGGTAGCGTTGCTGGTGCTGATGCTGAGTAGTAATGAGTAGTAATCCGTAAAAGCGCCTCACGGTGCCGCTAGTGCACAAGAAAGCGGCAGCCCCCTATCTACGCTCAGAGTTTTGTGGGTTACTTTGGGGTGGAGCCACGGGCGAGCATTGGCGGTAGCGATGATAAGGATGCCTTACAGGTGGCAGCACATTTGCGCTTTATCTTGGCTCTACCAGTGCTGCGCTGACGCACCAACAACTCGGATACAAGCTGCGTTATCTCTGTGGTTTTGGCGCTGTTGATTCGTAATCAAACTTACAAAAAAGTGCAATGATAGAACATGGTACACAGTGCATAAAGCTGATAGCTATGCGCTTTTACCCCACATAGTGACCTCATTTTCCGTCCCTGCTTGCTTGTGATTGTGCCCTAAAGCACGTTATGATGATTGTCCATCTATCATTTGTGGCTTACCTCATGGAGTTTGCCCTAATTTGGCGCATTACAGCTCTGCTTACCTCTCTTAGGAATGAGTGATCTAATAAGTGACGTTAACGTCCCCTACCTCGAGATGAAAGGTGCAAGCGAGCCTGAGCCTATCTCAGGATGGGCACACTCGCTTGCCTTAAATTCCGTCATTTGTTAAGTCAGTTGTTCCTTAGCATCCACTTACGCCACTAACGCCATTGATCATTCCGTGACGCCGTCTGTGCTAACAGCGCCATTGATCACTCCGTGACGGCGTCTGTGCTGACAGCGCCATATATCGGCCGTAATAGGCTCCTCTGCGACATCACCTGATGCACAGCTATGTAAGGATTATTATGCGTAAAGCCAACAAAACGGCATTTACTAGCCGTCGCTACCGTGAGCTGATGCAGAATAACCGCTTTGAGTGCTACAAGCACATAGACGCAAATCCCAGCTCTGACGTCGCTATCTGCCCCCACCACCACGCCTTTTACGAGATCATCTTTGTGGTCAAAGGCGATCTCTTTTATGAGGTCGAGGGCCGCCCTTACCACTTAAGCCACGGTGATGTCATTCTCATTGACGAGCTGCAATTCCACCACGGTCTTATTCACCATCAGCAAGGCTACGAGCGCTACGCGCTGTGGGTACACCCAAAGTACATGCAGCTTCTGGCCAAGCGCTTTCCTAAGCTCGATCCGCAATACTGCTTTTTGCAGCTCAACTCTGACAACAATAACCTCATCCACCTCAGCGAAGAGGAGTTTGCTGACATCGAGCAGGATCTGTCACACCTCTTTGAGAGCTACTGGAGCAAGACGCCGTCAGATGAGGTTCTAAGCGAGAGCTACTTTGCCATTATCCTCACCAAGCTCAACCAGCTGGTACACCGCCAGCACTGTGAGCCTGATGCAGAGGACTCTACCAGCAACGCAGTCGCAGCAAATACCGCCTCTGAATCTGACGCTGCTTACAGCTCCGCTAGCGCCACTGCGCGTAATGCTGCTACAGTACAAGATGCGGATGCTTCTTATGAGCGCCCAGACACAGCGGAGCAAGCTATGCCAAATGCCACTGAAGGCAATGGCACTCACACCGCTGCTGCTCTTGCCGAGCAAATTGCGGCTACGGCAACCGCTCTCAACTTTGCGCCATCATCGTCTTTATATGAGATAGTAAATCGTATCGAGCACGATGATGTTGGCGCTGACGCCTCCTCCTTCTTGCCTACCCCTACTCACCATGACAGGCGCTTAGAGCCACTGGCTACGCCTAATGGTGATGGCGACTTAGACAGCAGTGCTCCTGACACTTATGGCAACGTGGTCTCAAGCACAGGTAACGGCAATGAGGATCATGCTGACGTTGAGGAGGTAAATGGCAATGAGGCCAATGCCATTGCTCTGGCGGCACAAGACGATGGCTCTAAGCCAGCGCCAATGGTGACGCAAGCTGCAACCGAGAGCTACAACTACCACTTAGATGATGAGATGCATCTCAATCTCCAGCTAAGTGAGCGGCTCAAGCTTAGTGCCCTGCTCAAGTACATCAACCTCAACATTAACGAGAACCTGAGCCTAGACGAGCTGTCGCAACGCTTTAACTTAAGCAAGTTCTACCTGACGCGGCGCTTTAAGGAGCTGACGGGCCTCTCGCTGCATCAGTTTATTGTCAAAAAGCGCCTCACCAAGGCGCGCTATCTCATTAGTGTTGGTGTCGACCCCTACCGTGCGGCGGTGGATGCGGGCTTTAACAACTACTCGCACTTCTCGCGCACCTTTAAGTCCTACTTTGGACAAAACCCAAGCTCGATTCCGCAGGCGCACACCATTCATCACCACACTATCTTAAGTAAGGCGCAATCTTCGTCAGGCGTGGTCATGAGTGGTGATACGTCATTGCCGCCTGATCAGGATGAAGACCAATCCCCTGATCACAGCACACAGCAGAGCTAAGCACAGCGCTTCAGCGCTGTGCTTTGCCGTAGCACCAAGGAGTAAAGGAGAAAAGAGGACCGCACCGCGCTTAGTAAAGGCTTTAGTAGCGGTGATGCAAACGCAGATAGGCCACCAACTCGGCCGTGCATTCTTCAAGGTCGGCTACCAACTTCTTGGCCAGCTCATACTTCTCATCTTGGTGGTACTCCATCGTATCCAGCATGTCAAGGAACGAGCCCATAGAGTTATCCACCGTCATAATGACGTGCTTGCAGATCTTAAAGCGCACTTCGAGGGGATCGACCTGCGGCGCTTTTTCCGCCGAGTCTACTTCCTCAACTTCCCCTACCTCTAAAGCAGGCAAGACACTGAGATCAGCGTCAGCTGCTTCGCTCTCAGATTCCTCTACCTCAGCACGCAGCTTAGCAAGATCTACTGGTGGCACCACGCGTGTGGCAACTTCTACCACCTCAATTTCCTTAACGGTATTGTCGCTGGCAGTCTCTGCAGGAGCTATTACTAGCGCAGCGGCAGCAGATACTGGCGTGGCCTCTTCCGGTGTCAAAGTACGCACTGCTGCATGTGGAGCATCAGCAGTATCTGCTAAGTCATCCGCGTCTGTATCAGCATCAGCAAATCCTGCAAACAAGAGCTCAGCAGCTGTAGGCTGTACTTTTAACTCAGCTTGGGGAGCAGACGCGGCACTGTGCTCTGTAGTCGCGTTTGGCTCTGGGGCAACAGCTTTTTCGGCGTCTACGGCCTGTAGGATCTTTTGGATGGAGTTGATGAGGTCTTCTAAGCCTTTGAGGATCTCATCGCGGTTAGCCGGATACACTTTCCACCTCCTGTGAGTTTTGCAATTGCTCACTGAGTTTTTACCGTGCTCACTTGGTGGCGCCGCTGTCTTGAAGGCGACTACAGCGCACTTTGTTCGCGCATTAATGCCGTCTATTGCCCTGCGCTGTCCAAGGTTTTGTCTGGGCCTACACACTGGGACAAGGCAGTGGCTTTCTCCATGTTTATCCCCACTTTGCTTGCTGGGACTTAACAGGTGACACTGCCCTAAACATAGGGATGCGTTCAGCCTTTTTCAAGGTGCAAAGCGCCATTTGTGGTGCATTTTGTCACCGCACGCACGAAAAGCAGTCCTAAGAGTGCTTACAGGTGATTGTGGTGCGAGGTTCTAACAGTGGCTAAGCTCGAAGCAGGCGGGGATAGCGATGCGTGCGCTGAGCAAGGCAAACAGCGACCTGTAGTGGCGCTAAGCCAAGGTCGCAAGCGGTAAGCCCATCCATATCATGCCCACGAACCTCAAGAAGGACGGTACACCTCAAAGTGACCTCAAAGCAGCATCCCTAACGGATGTATAAAGACCATCACCTCCCGCTTGCTATCTGGAGAGCATCCAATTGCATCTTCATTATCATCAAGAGTACCTTGATGCTATTGGTGGTCATGCCTCAGGTTGGTCACACCACACGCCCTCGCCTAAGATCTCTTGCTTGAGCGCCGGAACGATGCTGCTTTTGCCTCCACCAAACACCATGGCAAGCCGCAACGTCTCACCTTGGAGCCCTACTCTCACCCCTTGCGTGGCGCTGTATCCCTTTGCTGTAAATTTCTGCCCCTTTTTGGTGCTTTGGTGGCTGGGAAATTCGTGCTATAGTGTCACTTTGCGCCAGTTTCTCTAAACTGTGCGAATATACTAAAGAGCAGTAGCGCTCTTAGTACTCTCGGCTCTGTACTTTAGCCTCACTTGGGTAAAACGACAGTGCCGCTTTAGCGCCGCCAAGCTGAAGAGTAAAGCTGGACTCTCTGAGCCCAACTATCAGCTCACAGCAAAACAGCAAGCGCTACGCTACAGCTTTTACTGCACAGCGTGAGCTGGGCAGACCAAGCAGCTAGGCAACAACACGGCGTGGCCGTGTTTGAAGTTGGAAGTCCTTACTACACATGTGCTCCATTTTTGGCATCTTTGATATTAAAGAGAACCCACAGGCACTGCGCAACCAAGCCTTAGAGCTGTCGCGCCTGCAGCGCCATCGTGGCCCTGATTGGGAAGGTATTTACCAAGGCGACCACGCTATCGTGGTTCACGAGCGCTTATCCATCGTCGACCCTGGCAATGGTGCGCAGCCTTTATATAATGCCGATAAGACTCAGGTCTTAGCTGCTAATGGTGAGATCTACAATCACATCCAGTTAAAGAGCGAGCTCAAGGAGCCTTACACGTTCTCCACCGGCTCCGACTGCGAGGTGATCATCCCACTGTACCAAGAGTTCAAGCGCACTGGCGAGATCTTCTTAGACCGCCTCGTGGGCGACTTCGCCTTTGTTCTCTACGATGCCACGGACAATTCCTACTTCATCGCACGTGACCACATGGGTATCGTGCCATGCTATGTGGGTACAGACCGTGAGGGCCGCTTCTACGTCGCCTCGGAGATGAAGGCTCTGACCCCAGTTTGCGACTCGGTCAAAGAGTTCCCTCCTGGACACTACCTCTACTCGAAGCAGGACTTAGAGTTCCACCGCTACTACCAGCGTTCGTGGATGGAGTATGACAACGTCAAGGACAATGTCACCTCCGTGTCCGCTTTAAAGGACGCCTTATTAGACAGCGTGAAGCGCCAGTTAATGTGCGACGTACCTTACGGCGTGCTGCTTTCTGGTGGTCTTGATTCCTCCGTGATCTCCGCTATTGCGAAGCTCTATTCTGAGAAGCGTGTTGAAGATGGCGGCAAGAGCGAGGCATGGTATCCACGTCTGCACTCCTTTGCCATTGGCTTAAAGGACGCCCCAGACTTAAAGAAGGCCCGCGTGGTTGCTGACTATCTGGGTACGGTGCACCACGAGATTCACTACACCATCCAAGAAGGCTTAGACGCCTTACGTGATGTGATCTACCACATTGAGACTTACGATGTGACCACCATTCGTGCCTCTACCCCAATGTACTTAATGGCTCGTTACATTAAGTCCATGGGCATCAAGATGGTGCTCTCCGGTGAGGGCTCGGATGAGATCTTTGGTGGCTACCTCTACTTCCACAAGGCTCCAAATGCCCAAGAGTTCCATGAGGAATTAGTGCGTAAGCTCTCGCAGCTGCACTTATACGACTGCTTACGTGCCAACAAGTCTTTAATGGCTTGGGGTGTTGAGGGTCGTGTGCCATTCCTCGACAAGAAGTTCTTGGACGTGGCTATGAACATCAATCCAAAGGATAAGATGTGCCCAGGCAAGACCATCGAGAAGAAGGTCTTACGTGAGGCCTTTGAGGGCATGCTCCCAGAGGAAATCCTGTGGCGACAAAAGGAGCAGTTCTCCGATGGCGTGGGCTACTCTTGGATCGATGCTCTGCGTGACTACGCCGAGGAAAAGGTCAGCGATCGGCAATTTGCCGAGCGTGAGACCCGCTTCCCTGTGAACACCCCTGTGACCAAGGAAGCCTACCTCTATCGTGAGATCTTTGAGGATCTGTTCAAGCTGCCATCGGCGGTGAAGACTGTGCCATACGGCAAGTCGGTGGCTTGCTCGACTGAGACTGCTATCGCTTGGGACGAGAAGTTCAAGGAAATGGCTGACCCATCTGGCCGTGCGGTGACCGATGTGCACGATCAGGCTTACGAGATGGGCCACAAGCTCTAATTGAGCTTACGTCAGTAAGCAGTGCAGCAGTAACGTGCAGAGGCCTCGTCAGAGACTAAGCTGCTCCTGCTGTCCTTAAAAGCCACCTCATTGAGGTGGCTTTTTCATTACTGCGCCACCATAAGTGTTCTCTCTGTACTGCATACAGGCCACCCGCCCTACTCACAGTTGACACTACGGCAGGTGCTGCGCACTACGCGACAGCGCTGAAGCGCCACGCCTCAAGTAGTGAACACAAGGGGTGCCAAGCACTCTTCAGTCTTATTCCACTATCCCCTAACACACCTCACTAAAGGAATTTCTCATGGCGAAAAAGGGTCTGGTACGTGTGCCCTTCTATCCACAATTACAGGTACTATCGCCCCTGCATCCAGATGCCTCGCTGGTCATGTCCGTCCTGCTCTTTTGGATGGCACGCAATAGCGAGCCCACCTTTTGCGAGGTGCGCCACAACTACCAAATGGCGCTGCATTTAGGCATCAGCTTAGAGCGCTTTACGCAGTGCCTTGAGGTGCTCAAAGCCCATGGCCTCTTTCTTACCCACGAGATTGTGATTCCCCCAAAGGAAGTCACCGCCACCAGCAAAGACAAGATCGAGACGCGTCTGACCCTGAACTTTGCGGCCTTAGAGGCCCTGCTGCAACAGGCAGCACAAGGAGCTTTTGCCCAGCAAAGTGCTTTTGCCCAGCAAAGTGCTTTTGCCCAGCAAAGTGCTTTTGCCCAGCAAAGTGCTTTTGCCCAGCAAAGTGCTTTTGCACAGCAAAGTAATTGTGCTCAGCATGATGCTGCTGGGCTGCAGGTGGGGGCAGCGCCGCTCAAGATGCCAGAGTGCCCAATCAGCACCAAGCTCCTGCAGCATGCAGCTGATGACAGCTTTGACTTCTACGATGTCATCGACGAGAAATTTCTTCCCGCCACTCAAGGCTTAAGCGGTGTCATTGCCGGTGAGGAGTTTAATCATGCCGCGCTGCTCACAGCGCAGGTAATGGTCTACCTCAATGAGTACCATGAGGAGCTAGCCTTAAAGGCCATTGCCCCAGGCTGGAAGCTCTTACTGGCTATCCCTTTGGGACAAAGCTGGCAGGAATATGCACAGGAGCTGGTAGTGCGCTTCTTACGCCATGGTGAACGAGCCATTGATCTTAACTTTACTGACGGCAACTTCTTTTTGCCGGATAACGATGAGATCAAAACTCCACAGCACATCGTCAAGCACTTTGGCAAAAAGAATGAGCCACGTGTAGTGACCTCCATGCTGCTCCTGTTACTGGCAGCCGCGCTGCCACAGCGCTTGGCATTTTTCAGTGAGCTGAGTATCAGTGCCTTACGTCCGGCTTTACTCTTGGCGGCGCAAATGAGTCAGGCGCTGCAACTTGAGGTGCAATGGGAGGCTTGCTGCGGCCAGCTCTATTTCCACAAGCGCCGCTTGAATCCTCAAGAGCTGCAAGCTGAGCAGCTGGCGTGGCAGCAGGTATTAGCAGAAATCAAAAACCTCAAGAACACCTCACAGCAGTAGCAGCCCACCACAGTGATGTCGTAACTGCCTTGTGCAGCGCCCGTCCCCAGCGGCGGTGCTTCTGCTCTGTACTGCACTGCACAGTACATCTCTGCTCTGCTCTGTTCTCTGCTGTTTCTCGCGCATAGATCGGCGATCTTGTCTGTTGTATCTTTTTAATGCACTGTGCGCTCGGGTAGCGCGGCGCATTAGAATGATCACTCTTTTCCCTTATAAAACGTCCCCTCTCTAGTGCAAGCGCCAAGAGCTTGTGGAGTTAGTTAAGGTGTACAGCGAAATTCGGCGCGGTTTCTTTTCCGCCCTGCCCCTCATGATGGGTTTCATCCCTTTAGCCATCATCTTAGGTGCGCAAGCCAGCCAAGTTGGTATGAGTACCTTAGGCTCATACCTGCTTCCTGCCCTTAATTTGGCCGGAGGCAGTGAGTTTGCAGCTTTGGGCTTGTGGCAGGCAGTACCACCTGTGCTCATGATCGTCATGACGACCTTTCTTATCAACTCGCGCCACATCATCATGGGTGCAGCCTTAGCCCCATACATTCGCCAAGAGAGTGGCCTGCGCATCATGCTCATCTACTTCTTGATGTGCGATGAGACGTGGTCACTGGCCTTTCAAGACATCCAGCGACGTATGGACAATAAGCAAAGCCCTTTTAGCTTCCACTACTACCTTGGTGTGGGCTTAAGCTTGTGGCTCAATTGGTCTTTAGCGGCGCTCTGTGGCAGCTTATTAGGTCGCTTCTTAGGCGACCTCTCGCTCTGGGGTTTTGCTATGGCCTTACCTGCAACCTTTATCGGCCTGTCTATTGGCTTGCGGCCTCGTAAGGATATGCTGCTCTATATCCCTATTGCCATCAGCTTTATCCTCTCTGGTGGCTGTGCCGCCTTATTCGATGCCAAGTACGCAGTAGGCTGTGGTGCTATTGGTGGACTGGTGGGCGCTTACTTTGTGCAAATCTACAAGGAAAAGCACGGTCTTGCTGCCACCACGCTGCCTGGTGTACCAGTAGAGAGCGCAGCAAACGCTACGCAAGCGACCGAGGCTCAAGATGTCAAGACAGTCTCCTCGAACGAGGCTGACTCGCCCAGCCCAGTGGGCAAATAAGCGCTAAGCAGGCAAACGCCACCTCATCCCGCATCTCAAGACCAAACCTCAAAAGCACCACACTCCCTACACCCAATCGTCAGTAGTGCGCATTGATGTCACGCGTACCAGTACAGCGGCTCTACTCAGACAGACAGGACCACAGCAATGACTCATTTATGGCCAAGCTCCATTGAGCTGCTGACTATTATCCTCATGGCTCTTACCACCTACTTTACCCGCACTGTAGGCTTTGTCTGGCTGCGTAAGCATAAGCTCAGTCCTCGGGCCCAAGCCGTCTTAGCCTCCAGTCCGTGCTGCGTTATGGTCAGCGTGGTGGCACCTTACTTTATGACCACCGACCCCAAGACTCTAGTGTGCTTGGCCTTTTGTATGGTGGTAGCCTTTAAGTTTTCTCTGGGTGTCACCATCTGCTCTTCTGTGCTGTTTATGGCGCTGTTGCAGCATCTGTTTTAGGTGGTGCTTTGCCGGTAAAGACAGATAGCGCAAGGGAACAGAGCGCCATCTCAAAGTAGGCTCTTGCCGCAGTGGCTACTATAAGCCACCCACTCCTCTCAAACCACGCAAACACACTCCCTTGTTTGCTCTTGGCGGTACCAGCGGCAGCATCATCTTTGGTCTCATGGCTGTGCACACATCCAGAGCAACCTGCAAGCAAGCTGTCAAGTCCGCCACTCAACACCGCAACGCATCTCTCCGCCAAACAACCTACCATGTGGCTTCTATAGAGCAACTCGCCTCCACACTGCTCACAACGCTGGCTAAAGCTTGCTTAAGACCGCGTCCTCTGCTCTTGTGATGCGTTAAGATAACTCCTACCCATCAGCTCCCTGCCCGCCACCTGCACACTCTGTCTACAGCTCCATAGAGATCGTTTTTCCATTGTTCCTTCAGTGTTGCTATGAGCTTGCAAGCAAGTACACCAAATCAGGATTAATCGATGGGGTCAGAGTTATTGCCATGCGGTGGCAATAACGCCACTAACCATCAGCAAGCATCGCTACCGCGACGTATCTCTAAGGTAGATTACTGGCAAAACGCCCTCGCTCCCTGTCTCTCTGAGGCTTTACCAGCCTCATATCCCCAGATAATTTCCTCCCCAAAATCCCTTGATACCCATAACATGGCGCCAAAAGCGCTTTTGGCTTATCTACGCTTCTTTTGTAGATTGTAATCGCACTTTTTGCACACTACTATCTCCTCAAACTTGCTGATACTTGCTCTTGCACGTACAGATGTTGCGCAAAAAATGCAAAGTAGTAACAGATATGTGCATAGCAACACTCCCCAACTCCCGTCACTGCCACTACTTGCCACTACTACCACACTGACCAAACGCCCCACTGCTCTGATGCGGCCACCTCAGGCGGTACACCTTGGGTATACAGGTTTTTGTATACCGTTTTGGTGCAAAAGCAGTCACGAAGGCTGTAACCGCGCCATTTGCGCAAAATAAAAAGCAAATTTTGAGTGGTAGCTCTTATTTTTGAGAGCACAAGCATTGCTTTAGCAACAATATGCGCATAATAGAGTGCAGGTTCCGTCAGGATAACCTGTAAGAGCTTGGTAAGGTACTCTACACCAGTGCAGAGCACCACTGCATAGCGTATCCACTACCAGCAAAATGCTATATCGTGGTATAGCATTTGCCGCCAGATGAGTCTGTACAGAGCTCTGCTTTAAGGTGTAAGGCTCTTAGGAGTCTGCAGTTAAGAAGGATCACCTCAAAACTAACGCGCAAACAGGCGCTACCTCTTTGCAATGCACTTGCCTCTGCGGCAAGAAAGCAAGCTCTTTAGTGCGCGGCCATCAGGAGTGCTTAATCCTGACTCCGCTTTTTTGCAGTTTCGCTTGTTGCACGCTCATGCACACTGCAAATACAAGTTGCAGCCCTCAGATCAGTTATCACTGGCGCTCTTTACGCCATGGGATCTGATCATCTGAGGGACAGTTTACCAACAGATCAAGCGGACAATTCTTGTTAAGGAGACGAAGGTTGTTAAGGAATGAGTTTGTGGGCAGCATTGCCCAAAAGGCTGACATTTCGCAAGATGACGCCAAGAAAGTCATTAAGGCTTTCGCCGAGACGGTAACTGAGGCCTTAGCTCAAGGTGACAATTTAGCCTTAATCGGCTTTGGCACTTTTGAGGTACGTGACCGCGCGGCTCGCAAGGGACGCAACCCACGCACGGGTGAAGAGGTGCAGATTCCAGCCTCGAAGCTGCCAGCATTTCGTCCAGGCAAGTCCTTAAAAGAGGCTGTCAACAAGAAGTAGCGCTTAGCTAAGAAGTAGCGTTTAGCTAAGACGTAGCGTTTACATTGACGTAGCTGCGGCGCGATACCCCTAAGACGTTATCCACCTGCGGCAGTATTGCTCAGCAGTCTCCTGCTTACAGCTGAAGTCTACTGGGCCTTTTCACCGACAGGAGCCTTAGTGCTCCTGTTGTGTTTGTGGGGCACTTACAAGCGCCCGTAGCGCCCTTAACTGTAAGCTCCCAGAGCCCGCCTAAGCCCTGATGATTTTTGCTTCGAGCAGGCTAGCCAGCTTGAGGCCGCTCTGCTCTGCTCTTGTGCTCTGTCTTTGCATCTTTAAGACCTGTCTCTTAATTCTGCGCGTATCCCTACCTGCCAGCTCTGCTGCTCTCTGCAGCGCACCTTTTGCGTCACACCATGTGCTGTCTGCGTGAGCCACACTCTGCTCCGCTTTACCCAGCGCCGCCACGCCCTCCCCAACTCACAAACACAACACCATCGGCGTCAGCACCGTGGGTCACAGCAAAGCCCCCCCAAAGACTCTGTAAGTAGTTATGAGCTTGAGCTCTCAAGCAACGGCCCTCTTAAGTTTCCCGTAAGAGCCAAGCATCACCTTTTCCTCCGCAAACGTGCTCTCTATACCCTGAGCAGACGCCTCCGCCCGTGCCCGCTGTGCCTAGAAAGTACTACCGTCCTATGTTAAGATTTAGCCCGCAAAAATGCTGTTTTGAGCGCGTGCGGCACTAAGCACAGCCCCTACTTGCCAAGTTGCCTCCTTGAGGCAACGGTTGGTTCTCACTGCCAGTGTGGGCGTCTTCTTAGTTTGCTACGCAATACACGCTTAAGCCCCATATCCCATGCCCAGCCTATTCAGGCGCAATCATGCTCTTACAACTCACGTGCACGTTCCCAACATGCCGTGTGGTAAGACAGGTAAGGCGGCCGCATCGGGTCTACTGACTTACTTACAGGTACGCCCAATGACCTCTCTTTGGTCACTCGCTGCTAAGCTCCTGCTCATTTTGCCCCTGTACAATCAAAAAGCAGCAGTGCATGGTTGTCACTTGAAGCTTCGTGCTACGGTCTCTCAGACTTACAGCGCCGAGCAAACAGTGACAGCTTGAGGTCACGCACGCAGAAACTATTGGTGGTGCAAATGCCCCTATGGCAGGGGAGCGTTTGCGGAGATTTTGTGGATGTTATCGGATAAGCTTCATGCCGGAGCCAACAGTAAGCTCTTCAAGGCTTTACTGGCACTTATTGTGGTCTCCTTTGTTTTAACCAGTGTGGCCAGTTACCTGATACCACGCCTTGACACTGATCCTGTCACCATTGGTGAGTACAAGATCACCTCTAGTGAGTGGACGGAACAGTACAACCGTCGGGCACAACAATTACACCGCTATGGTGCAGAGGTCGCAGGCTTATTAGAAAATCCACAATACGTGGTCGAGCTGAAGAAGCAAGTCCTCGAGAGCATGATTAACAACGTCGCTTTTAACAGCGCCGTCTGGAACATGGACGTGCGTATTGGCGACGAGCAAGTGCGCGAAGTCATTCGTGATACCCCAGCCTTCCAGCAAGATGGGCGCTTTAACAACGACCTCTACTTAGCCACGGTACGCAACATGGGTATGAACCCAGAGTACTTTGGTGAGCAGTTACGCGTCTCCTTAATGAGTGAGTCGGTCTCGCGCCCATTAATGGCTGCGGCTACGACCCCAATGCCATATGAGCTGCGCAACATCGCCTCGCTTTTAGCGCAGCGCCGTATTGTTAACCTTTACACGGTAGACAGCGCTGCTATTGCCGAAGGGGTGACGGTCAGTGAAGAGCAGGCTCAAGCTTACTACAATGCGCACCACGATGAGTTTATGGCTCCTGCCAATGTGCGCTTTAACTACCTGCTGCTGTCCTTAGACGACCTCAAGAAGCAAGTTGAAGTCACCGACGCCAAGCTCGAAGAGTTCTTTAACCTCTATCAAGAGGACTTTGCCCTGCCAGAGCAGCGCCGCATTGGCCACATCATTATCCGCGCTAACAGCGAGAATGCAGCCGAGCGAGTGCAGAAGGTGGAGCAAGCTTTAGCCTCAGGTGAGAGCTTTGCTGACGTAGCCAAGCAATACTCTGACGATGCCGCTACCAAGGACAAGGGTGGCGATATGGGAACCTATCGTCGTGGTGAGCTCGCTGCGAACTTAGATCAAGCTGCTTTTGACTTACAAAACGTCGGTGATGTCAGCGCTAAGATCGAAGATGGTGCTGGTACCCACTTTGTGTCGCTGTTAGAAGTGATCCCTGCTCATACCCCATCCTTAGATGAGGTTAAGGATCAGGTCACCACTGCTTACACTGATTCCCAAGCTCGTGAGATGTTCAATGAGAAGCTCACGACCATGTCTGATATGTCCTTTGAGAACCCAGACAGCTTAGATGTCACCGCTGAGAGTTTAGGTATGACTATCCAAGACTCGCAGCGCTTGAATGAATGTGATCGTAGCGCTCCATGGCCTTTAAACACCCAAGCAGTGCAGCGCTTAGCCTTTAATGAAGAAGTCTATACCTCTGGTGTAAACAGCCAAGTGATCTCCATTGATGAGAACAACTCCATTGTCATCAATGTGGTCGAGCATCACGATAAGAGCTTACGTCCATTTGCTGAGGTTAAGGACTTAGCCTTAGAGACGGTTAAGCAAGAGCACATCAACAAGCTCGCTTATGACACCTTAGAGCAAACGGCAAAGGCGCTGCAAGCTGATCCAAATGCGGCATTACCAGAGCATGTCTCGGTGCAGGCTAACGTGGAGATTGCTGCGGGCACCTCGAGCGTGGCCCCTCAGTACAGCCAAGCTATTTTTGCGCTGCCACGTCAGGTAGAGCGTGCTTACACCATTGCGCTGAACAACGGCACTGAAACCTTAGCAGTGCTGCAAGAGGTGAAGGATGGTGATAGCGCGACCTTACAGACTTTTGAGCAGATCTTAGCTGCCCAGTACGGTCAGTACTTAGGCATCAATGCGCAGAATGCGCTGTATCGTCAGGCACGCTCGTTAACTAAGATCGAGTACAACCAAGACGCGATCGATCTGGTAACGCAAAACAACTAATCCACAAAAGATAGTGCTCACAGCTGCGCCCTTTCTCCAGTCAAACTGACGCTGACAATGGGGAGCGTTGCTGAGCACTACGATCCTGCCGCAGATGCAGTGGCGTAGCTAAAGCGATCCACTACTACGTAGCGACGCTACTGCATCTTGTAATGAGTCCCACCGTTCTTACCGCTCTTACCGAGCCTCTTTGCAGGCTAATCTTTGCTGATCCCGCCTCTTTTGCTTCATTTCTCACGTCCGCTAATGGCAACGTCTCTTTTTCGCCATCCTTGAACCCAACCCCACTTACCCTAAGAGCAGCGTGCTCTCAGGTTGTTTGCTCAGATGGAGGGTTGCGTAGCTTTGGCCGCGTCAGCACCAAGAGCTAATCACACATCCCCGCGCCCGCCCCTACGCGCTTGCTGTTAAGCATGCCCTCCTGCTGTCATCTCCCTTTACCCTTGCCTTAGCCTTAAGCCTTGCGTTTGCCGCAGGCCCAAAAAAGCCCACCTGCAAGCGGGCTTCATGTACCTTTTGCTGCAAGAGCAGCCAGCTATTGCCTGCCCCCCACGCCACAGCAGAGGTAAGTTCTGCCCAGAGAGAGCAGCATAGGCAGATCCTCCTACGTTTAGGAGGAGTGCATCAGTGCTCACACCGTTGCCATCCACACTGCTTTGAGCATAACGGCTTTAGACCAGCATCTTGCCCACAGCATCAGTGAACTGCTTAAAGACCTCAACTTGGCTGACATCGCCATGATCGAAGAACAGTGGCGCATGCGTGTCGAGCTGTGCGATCTTGGCTATATCTTCAGCGTCTAAAGTGAAATCAAATACATTAATGTTTTCCTGCATGCGCTCTTTGTGGGTAGTCTTGGCTAAGACCACGATCTGCTTTTGGGTAAGATAGCGCACAATGACCTGCGCTACACTCTTATGGTGCTTAGCACCAATCTCCGCAAGGACAGGATGGGCAAACATGTTGTTCTTGCCCTCACCAAATGGCGCCCATGCCTCTGGCTGCACCTGAAGCTTAGCCATGAGCTCGATCTCAGCTTGGCGCTGGTAGAGAGGGTTAATTTCAATTTGGTTAACTTGCGGCACTACCTCATGGAAACGAGCTAAGTTAGCCAGAGCCCATGGGAAGAAGTTGCTTACACCAATAGCCTTCAGCACACCTTCCTTTTGCATGTCAGCTAAGGCCGAGTATGAGCCCCAGTGATCGCCAAATGGTTGGTGCAAAAGCATCAGGTCTAAGTAGTCAAGCCCCATCAGCTCTAAGGAGTGATACACCGAGGCCTTGGTCTTGTCATAGCCGCAGTTAGAGAGCCAGACCTTGGAGGTGACAAATATCTCCTCACGCTTAATGCCCGAGGAGCCCACCGCAGCCCCCACTTCTTTTTCATTGAGGTAGGCTTGCGCCGTATCGATTAAGCGATAGCCGCACGCAAAAGCATCGAGCACACAGCGCTCACAATCAGAAGCTGGGATCTGATACACACCAAAGCCCACCAGCGGCATCTTGACGCCGTTATTTAGGGTTACACATTCCATTTTCTCTTCACACCAAACGCATTGACAGCGGCGCTTGTCACCAATACAAGGCACTGTCTTTTAGAGATTCCTACCAAAATCTTTCCACCACACACCACACTGTGCGCCACTTTTCCAAGCTGTTAACAGCGCCCGCCCCTTAGACCTGCCTACTGTAACTTGCGGCCTAAGTCGGCGGAGAACTTCTTAAAGAAGTCCACAATCTCTGGGCTGGAGTGGTCTAAGAACATACTCTTGCCCGTATCGAGCGTAGCGATCTGGGCCATGTCATCGGCATCCAAGGAAAAATCGAAGATAGCGAAGTTTTCCTGCATGCGCTCTTTGTGGGTGGACTTAGCTAAGGCCACGACACCGCGCTGGATGATATGACGCAAGATTACCTGAGCCACGCTCTTGTGATGCTTTGCCGCAATTTCAGTTAGTAATGGATTGCCCAGTAAGTTTTGCTGGCCCTGACCAAAAGGCGACCACGCCTCCAGCTTCACCCCAAGTTTAGAGGCAAGCTTCTGTGCCGCAACTTCCTGTTGCATTGGGTTGAATTCCACCTGATTTACTTGCGGCTTGACGTCATGGAAAGCTACCAGATTGGCTAAGGCCCATGGGAAGAAGTTGCTCACACCAATGGCCTTAAGCACTCCTTCCTTCTGCAGGTCAGCTAAGGCCGAATAAGCGCCCCAGTAATCTGCGTAAGGCTGGTGCACCAGCATCAGGTCAAGGTAATCAAGGCCCATGATCTCTAAGGAGTGGTACACCGAGGCCTTAGTCTGGTTATAGCCGTGATTGGAGAGCCAGACCTTATCGGTCACAAAGATCTCCTCACGCTTGAGGCCGGAGGCACGCACGGCAGCACCTACTTCTTTCTCATTGCAGTAACCTTGGGCGGTATCGATGTGGCGATAGCCCACTTCTAAGGCATCTAAAACGCAGCGCTCACAGTCTTTGGCCTCAATCTTAAAGACGCCAAAGCCTAACATTGGCACCTTAACGCCATTGTTAAGAGTAACGAATTCCATGGTAATGCCTCAAATGACCACACTAAACTGGTACTACGCGGGGAACAGACAAGCAAATGCTTCGCTTCTGGGCCAATGCTTCTAGGCAACTGCCTCTAGGCAAATGCAGCTCTGCCGTCTACTTCAGCCACCGCGTAGCAGTACATGGCGGCATTATAAAAAGCCACCACGCAGGCGCTTAGCACAATCCTCCACAAGATTTGCTCAAAAATCCATTTACCTCTTTGCTACCGATAAAAGCTGATAAATAAGCACTTTACAAGCAAAGCTATGTGTAGCAGCACAGAGGGCTAATGCAGGAGAGAGCCACACATGTCTGATAAAAAACACAAAAGACCTTGCATCAGGGGTAAAAATCCTTATAATGACCCCCGTTCCGTCGCGGCGCAAGCAAAGTGACGCGTGGAGACTAAGTTTTGGTGAGATGTCCGAGTGGCTGAAGGAGCACGCCTGGAAAGCGTGTATAGGTGAATAATCTATCGCGGGTTCGAATCCCGCTCTCACCGCCAGAATGAGCAGCTTTGAGGCTGCTTTTTTTATGGCTGTTAGCTAGATACAAAGAAGCGTTAAGGAACGTTAGCGTACATCCGTGCAGACACGCGCGACATTTTCGCGTCGCATAGCGTAGCGACACCACTGCGTGTTCGTGGTAAATGGTGGTGATGGCGCTAGAGATAACCTCTTTGCTGGGTACTGCCGGTGGCTGAGCCCCAATATTCAAGTGCTGCCACTGCTTAAGGTGTATAAGCAGGTCGCTCATGGTTATGGTAGTGACGGTGTAAGGGCAAGCAGAGCACTTGTGGTAATTGGTAATGGTGGTGCTAACTGAGGTGGAGCGCGTGGTTACTGGGTTACGGTGAAGTGCCAACAGAGGATCAGAGCCGCTGCCTGCTTTTTAGCGTGGTTATTACTCCCTACTTCCGCTCACAGACAAAAAGACACTTTGCCTCATGGTGCAGAGCAATGCAGCACAGCACGTGTAGCAATGCGCGGTACGCCTGCTGCCATGCGCCACTTGCTTTTACCTCTGCAAATAGCAGCTCGCAGTCCCTCTTTGTAGAGTGCAGTACAGGGCTCAAGAGCCGTTCTTCTGACGTCGTGGAGTTGAGCCTGATTTTCCAAAAACCGCTAATATACGGCCTTTGCCTAAGAGTGATGCCCCTTACTGGCATCGATCACAGGTAAGGATGTAGCCTCAAAACTTGGCGATAGCACAT
>JAHLFE010000219.1 GCA_018884035.1 Candidatus Anaerobiospirillum pullicola | reverse complement strand
TTTGCCCAAGATATGGGTGATGAGGACTACATCCTCAACCTCATTTTGCGCGTGATCACGGTATCGCTGGAGACGATGCAGATCGTAAAGTCGTTGCCAAAGCTGACGATTCACACTCTGGATCGCTAAGGAAAGCTACTGGCGTTATCCACACCGCTAACAGCAATCCTGCTTAGGGGCTGCTGTTAGCTCATCATTGAGGTTAACTACTGTAGCGCTCTCGTTTCTGGGGACGGCTCTCGCTTGCGACAACTGCTACGAGTTAAGTGCTACTTGGGGAAGAGTGATCACATAAGTGGCCACTACAGGGTTGAGTTAGGGTAATGTCCTCGCCCCAAAAACACAAAAGCCAGCCCATGGTGAGATGGCTGGCTTCTGCTTGCAACTAATGTTTGCGCCTCACACGTGCACCTTGCACGTGCAATCAGCACTAACGCAGCTTGCTAATGTTCTCGTTGGTGACCTTGACGTAAGGAATCTCAATTGTCTGGTTCTTGATTGGATATCCCACCAGATCGTCAGTCACCACCTCGCCGTTAATATAAGCTGAGGCAATACGTATCATGACATCAGCAGTGCTCTTGTAGTCGTTAAACACCGTACCAATCATGATGCCACGCTCCACGGCGTCTAAAGCCGATGGTAAGCCATCAATGCCCACCACAGGGATAAACTTGCCCGAAGTGTCATCTGGCACATTGTAGCCCTCGGCTTGCAGCGCTAACACCGCACCTAAGGCCATGGCGTCGTTGTTACAGACCACCATTTCAATGTTTTGTACGCCCACACGCTCAATGATGTTGGCCATCTGGTTCTGGGCATTAGCCTGCGACCAGTTAGCATTGACCGAACCCACTGGCTTTAACTTGATGCCCTGATCGAGCATCGTGCGCACAAAGGTGTTAGAGCGCGCGGTCGTATCCTGATGTCCAGCCTCACCCTTTAACATCACGTAATTGAGGATACCGTCCTTGTTGGTATCCATTTCTGGGTGAGCCTTGTAGTAATCGGTGACAATTTCTGCTTGGTAGTAGCCAGCGGAAGCTGGAATCGTACCCACATACCACGCATCAGAATAGCTCTTTAAAGCCTCGTCCGATGGCTTGCGGTTAAAGAAGATGATAGGCACACGAGCCTTACGCGCCGAGCGTAACGCCGCCGTACCGTTTTGCGTGTCAACAGGGTTGACTAAGATTGGCGTGTGATCGCGATTAATCGACAGAGCCGTTTGAATCTGCGAAATCTGACGCAGCAGGTCGTCGTTGGCGTCGTATTGGGCTAACTTAATGTTGTTAGCCAGCGCCTGATCCTGCAGCGAGGAGCTCAGTTGGTTGATAAAGAGGTCATTTAAGGAGTAATAAAAGACCTTCACAGGGCTGGAAGCATCGCCCGCAGCCGCATGGGCCGCATTAGCACCAACAGCAGCAGTAGCGGCTAAAGCCACCGCAGCAAACAGCTTAGACAGTTTTCTCATAAAAACACACACCCTCTAATATACCGGCGCGCATTATACGCCTTATGAGCACACGCGCGCAGAACCACCCTTAAACTGCAAAAGATACGCAAGAGTAGCACCATAGAATTCACTTGCAGCACTAATCCCCATGGGGTATTGGCGCACACCAAGAGCACCATAAAGAAATGGTGGGCTTAAATTCGCAGGTATGCCCCCTTGAGGATGCTGTGGGACTCTAAGAGTGATCGACCTCTCTTGTTTTTCGCAGGTATGCCTCTTACTGCCCTTAAGTCCTCTTAAGGCTGGCGCCAAACTACCACAGCTATCCCCCAAGGGACGCTCTTTCTAGCTGGCTACCAGCCTTCAGGACTCTGGCCTTACAGCCTGAAACTACCTACGTTAGCCCTTTAGCCCTTTTTAGACTTCGTCCTTAAACGAGGCCACAGCCGCCTTTTCCGCCGCTAAGCCGTCCTTGTAGCGCTCGATAAAGGTGTTATAGCCCGCAACGTTGGCAGGAATTGGGCTTAACGTCGAGCCCTCAGCACCGGCAAAGACCTTGTTGTTCAAGAACTCTGGTAAAGTCTCACCCTCGGCCTTGTCAGTCATATAGGTAGCTAACACCGCCTCACCCCATGGGCCGCCTTCACCAGCAGTAGCCATCACCGAGACCGGCACATCAATGGCGTCAGCCATAAACTGCTGGCCGACCACCTTGGTCTTGAATAAACCACCGTGACCCAAGAGGCGATCGATCTTGACGTGCTCATCCTTAACGAGGATGTCCATACCGATTTTGATGGCACCTAACGAAGAGTACAGGTGGGTGCGCATGAAGTTGGCTAAGGTGAACTTAGCATGTGGCGTGCGCATAAACAGAGGACGGCCCTCTTCTAAGCCGGTAATAAACTCACCGGAGAAGTAGCCGTAGCTCATTAAGCCACCGCAATCTGGGTCGCCGTTTTCTAAGGCGTTGTTGTAAAGCAACGCAAAGAGCTCATTGGTATCGAGCTTAGCACCAGCCTTTTGCGCAAACTCCGCAAATAACTCCACCCACGCATTGAGGTCAGAGGTGCAGTTGTTAGCGTGCACCATGGCCACTGGCAGGCCATCTGGCGTGGTCACCATGTCAATCTCACGGTGTAACTTTGCTAAGGCCTTCTCAAGAACGATCATGGCAAAGATCGAGGTACCTGCCGAGACGTTACCAGTACGCACCGCCACAGCATTCGTAGCCACCATACCTGTACCAGCGTCACCCTCTGGTGGGCACAATGGAATGCCAGCTTGCAGTTTGCCGCTTGGGTCCAATAACTTGGCACCCTCTTCAGTTAAGGTACCAGCGTTTTGGCCTGCGACTAAGACCTCTGGCAGCAGATCACGGATCTGCCATGGGAACTTCTCGTCCGCGATTAAGGCCGAGAACTTATCCAGTAAGGCCTGATCGTAGTCAAGCTTCGTGGAGTCGATTGGGAACATACCGGCGGCATCACCGATACCTAAGACGCGCTTACCGGTGAGCTTGGTGTGGATATAACCGGCGAGCGTGGTAAAGAAATCTAAGTCCTTGACGTGTGGCTCGTGGTTAATGATGCAGTGGTAGAGGTGGGCGATTGACCAGCGCTCTGGGATATTGAACTGTAAGTAATCGGTAAGCTTAGCCGAGGCCTCGTGAGTGTTGGAGTTACGCCACGTTCTGAAAGGAACCAGTAAGTCACCGGCCTTATTAAAGGCTAAGTAGCCGTGCATCATGGCTGAGAAACCGATAGCCTTTAAGGTCGTGATTTCCTGACCATAGCGCTTTTTCACATCCTCTTGTAAGGAGGCGTAGCAAGAGTGCAGACCAGACCAGATGTCATCTAAGGAGTAGGTCCAAATACCGTTCTCTAAGCGGTTCTCCCACTCATGTGAGCCGGTAGCGACCACAGCGCACTTTTCGTCAACTAAGACGGCCTTAATACGGGTCGAGCCGAACTCGATACCCAATGCACATTTAGCTAAATCTAAAGCCATACAGCACCCACCAAAATGACCATAAACTGTGATGTGGCAGCACACCACTTTACATTAGTAACCCATGAGGTTTTGGCCGCCACCAGCATATTTGACAACCATGATGTTGGTTGCTAACTGTGGCCATGCCAGCACATCGACTTACACCAAAAGCTTGCATTTAGCTCAAGCCCTTGGCATAGCGTCTTAGGTCTTTGCCACAAAACCTGCTCCCCTGAAGCTAAGCTGACTGCAAGTGCAGCAACAGCAACTTCAAAGCAAGCACGCTTGTGGTAACAAAAGCACGTGAACACAACAGCACGTTCAAGCTGTTGTGCGCTGCCCTCTTTTCTCCGCTTACAGCAGCATCTCGTTTGCGGCGACATCTCCGCTCTGCGGAACCTCCGCGTGGCGTGCGGCAAAAGGCAGAGCACAACAGTCTGTCTGTCTGTAGGTTGTAGAACTGGTTATAGGTAAGAAGCAATCTCGTCTCTGCAGCTGCACCAAAGGCGCAAAGCCCCAAAGACCAAAGGCGCAAAGGCAGTTGCGCTCTTGTGTTCGCGCAAGGTAAGAACGCAAACACAAATAGGCACGGGGAAAGTCCCCGCACCTAGGTTGCCTGATTTAGGCTTTTGGCAAATGCAATTGCATTTTGTAAGTCGCAGAAGAACTACAGAGCCTGAGCAAGACAGCGTCTTGATAAGGCCACACGCCCTCAGCCCATTAATACCTTGCACGCGTGACCTTAATGAGGCTTACTTGCTTTGCGCTTCCTTGTTCTTCTTGTTCATCTTCTCTGCACTTAAGCTCATCAGACGGCTCTTATGCGCGTTCACAAAAGCCTGCATCACGATGAATAAGCACAGTAAGACGCCGACCACAATCTTCGTCCACCACGCCGAGAGCGTACCTTGGAAGTTGATGATCGTTAAGATGGTGCCTTGAATCATCACACCGATGATGGTGCCAGGGATGAAACCAACACCACCCATCAGCTGGGTACCACCAATAACCGACGAGGCAATAGCGTCCATCTCCATGCCCATGCCGTGGAAAGTATTGCCCGAGAGCATCATCCACGAGAACACGATGCCGCCTAAAGAAGCGCAGAAGCCGGAGATGACATATACCTTTAAGCGAATGGCGTCGACCTTTAAGCCCATGAGGCGTGCCGACTGCTCGTTGCCACCAACAGCGTAGACGCTACGACCAAAGGCGGTATAACGCAGCACCACCGTAGCAATCACTACGACGATCAAAGCTAAGATGGCACCGATCGAAATGTAGCAGTCGCCAATTGACACCGACATAAACGACAGATCAGCATACCACGCGTTGTCGATAGAAACCGACTCGCGGGAGATCATGGCGGTTAAGCCACGGCATAAGAACATCGTACCTAAGGTCACGATGAATGGCTGCAGCTTAAAGAAGGTGATGAAGAAGCCATTGATAATGCCGATCACTGTACCCACGCACAGGCCAATTAACATGCACAGGACTGGGTGAATCGTGGTATCACGCATCAGGTAGGCTAAGGTCATACAGGTCAAAGACAGTACAGCACCTACCGACAGGTCGATACCACCGCCGCCAGATAAAATGGCGAAAGTGATACCCACGGTGATGATAATGAGGTGGGCATTATCAATGAGCAGGTTTAAGAACACCTGTAAGCTAAAGAAGCCCTCGAACCAGACCGAGCCCAAAGCAAACAGAATGATAAACAGCAGGGTCGTCACATAGAAAGAGAAGCGTGGCGATGCTACCAAATTACTAAAGAACTTGCCCATTATGCGCTCTCCTTCTTATTGGCCGCCGCATCAAGCTTCTTTAAGCGCCAGTTACGGAACTTATCCTTGAAGGTCTGAGACTGGATGGTAATGATGATTAAAATCACCACGGCCTTAACCGCAGGCAGAATGTCCGAAGGCACACCAATGGCGTACATCGTCGTGGTTAAGGTCTGAATGGTAATAGCGCCGATAATCGTGCCACCAATGTAGTAACGACCACCCACCATCAGCGTACCACCTAAGGTCACCGCCAAGATGGCGTCCATTTCCATATTCAGACCGGCGTTATTGGCATCTGCCGCGCGGATCAGCGAGCTCTCAATTAAGCCTGCGGTACCAGCACAGAAGCCAGAGAAGATGTACACGGCAAAGAGCACTGCCGTTACCTTCACACCTGCATAACGTGAGGCTGTCTGGTTAATACCAACCGACTGAATCATGAGACCTAACGAGGTCTTACGATCAAGGAACAGCACTAACACCACCATTAATAAGGCGATGAGCATGGCTGTTGGCAGCATAAAACCTGGAATCACACCACCAATATAGCTAAAAGGCTTGTAGTACACGGTGATGATCTGACCATCGGTTAACAGCTGGGCAATACCACGGCCGGAGGTCATTAAGATCAGAGTAGCCACCATGGCTTGGATCTTAAACTTAGCGACCAGCGTACCGTTCCAGATACCCGATATCACGCCTGCGAGCAAGGCCGCGATAATAGCCACGATAAATGGATGTTGTGGCACACCGCTGATATCACCGCCTAAGAGTAAGCAGCAGGTAGCAGCGGAAATGGCGACCACAGCGCCCACGGAGATATCCACACCGCCGGTGGCGATGACGAAGGTCATACCCAGCGAGAGGATAATTAAGGACGAGGCACGATAGAGAATATCGATAGGACGTCCATAGAGGTTGCCATTTTCCATCATCTGGATGGAAAAGAAGTCATCCACAAAGATGGCATTGAAGATTAAAAGCAGGCCCAGCGCTGCAAGCGGCAACGCCAGCGAGCTCGACGAGAACTTTTTAATTGCTTCCATGGTAATCTCCTGCAATGGCCTGCATGATGTGAGCGGTGGAGATTTCATCGCCGTTTAACTCGGTGATCTTTTCATGGTCACGGATCACCAAGATACGCGAGCAAGTTCTCACCATTTCGCCCATCTCACCGGAGATAAAGACCACAGCCATGCCCTCTTCTTTGGCAAGGCGTACCGACAGGGCCTCGATTTCACTCTTGGTACCAACGTCGATACCACGGGTTGGCTCATCCAAGATAAGGAGGTTTGGCTTAGTGGCCAGCCAGCGCGCAATGATCACCTTTTGCTGATTACCACCGGAGAGGTTCTTAATCAGCTGCTCGCGATCAGAGACCTTAATGCGCAGGAGGTCGATGTACTTGTCAGCAAGTTCTTTTTGCTTGCTCATTGGCATGTGCTTAAACATGCCGTCCTTAGCCTGCATGGCAAGGATGATGTTCTCACGAACAGAGAGGTCACCGATAATACCTGCGACCTTACGATCCTCAGGGCAGAACGCAATGCGGTTCTTCATCTGATCCATTGGGCTCTTCACCTTGACGGTGACACCCTCGACCTTGATTTCACCTGAGGAAATAGGGGTGATGCCAAAGAGGGCATCAGCGATCTCCGTGCGGCCCGAACCTAACAGGCCAGCAAAGCCCACGACCTCGCCCTTCTTGATGTACATATTGAGGTCTTTGACCTTACCTTCCACGACCATGTGGTTGGTTTCGATCTCGTTTTCCTCAAGAGGTACGGACTTATCGACGTTGCTTTCGATCTGATTCTCGTCGACCTTCTTACCCATCATCTTAGAGATGAGGTCGATACGCTCTAAGGTTTTCACCTCGTACTCACCCACGTACTCACCGTCACGTAAGATGGTGATACGGTCGCAGATGGTGTAGATCTGCTCAAGGAAGTGCGAAATGAAGATAATGGCGATGCCCTGAGACTTGAGCTTGCGCATGATGGTAAACAGGCGCTCAGTCTCACGGTCGGACAGCGAGGAGGTTGGCTCGTCTAAGATTAAGATCTTGCACTTCGTATCGATGGCACGGGCGATAGCGATCATTTGCTGCACGGCCACAGGATAGAAGTCGAGGACACGGCCGACATCGAGGTCGAGGCCTAATTCCTCTTGCAGGAGCTTCTTGGCGTTAGCGTTCATGGTAGCCCAGTCGATTTGACCGAACTTACCACGTGGCTCACGACCGATGTAAATGTTTTCTGCCACCGTTAAGTTAGCGCAGAGGTTAACCTCTTGGTACACGGTGGAAATACCAATCTGCTGGCTCTTTAAAGGTGATTCTGGCTCAATCTCATGGCCATCAAAGATCACCGTACCGGCAGTTTTGTGATACACGCCGGTGAGCACCTTCACTAAGGTGGACTTACCTGCGCCGTTCTCTCCCATTAAGGAGTGGATCTCTCCTCGCTTAATGTTGAGTTTGGCATGCTTTAATGCCTTAACTCCTGGGAAGAACATGTCAATATCCTTCATCTGAAGGATAAAATCTCCATTGTCACCCATGAGTGTCTCCTAACACTTAGCTGTGGCCACAGTAAGGTGGCCGTCCACCAAAAGAAAAGCGGCCATAGCCACGCTGCCCCTACCGGCTTACAAGGGGTAAACCAGCGCTGGGCGTGATGGCTATAACCTAAGCTCCGTGCCTGTACACTCATTGCCTGACAAACTGCGGCCGGAGGGATGAAACGCAGCAACCTATAAGACAGCAACTAAGCACTGAGCTCAGCTTCTGCAGAACACAGAAAAGAGAGCCATGGTAGCTACTGCGTCCTTACGCGCCCCAATGGCCAAAGGACGAAGGCCAAGACAAGACCAAAGGACACGCCAAGTCCCAAGGCCCGTAGCGACGTAAGCTGTGCTGTGTAGTAATTAAAGCCGTTCCACTACCCCACTACTGCCCTGCTCGCTGTATCACATCACAGCGCTGCAAAGCAAAGCCAAGCAAAGCCACAAAGCCACAGCGCAGCCGCTTGCCTCAGTGACGGCTAAAGATCCGATCGCAGGAGCCTTAGCAACAGTCTCAAGCGTTTACGCTGAAATCACGCCCACCTCGCGTTTGCGATTGCGCGACATTTTGGCAGTTTTCCCAAGGCTATGCCCGCTAGAGCCTAACACCTGCAAACGCTTACTGCCATAAAGCGCCCCTATGCCCTCAGCGCAAGGTTAAATTGGCTTAGGCTTAGGCTGATGCTTAGCAGGAGCCGCAGAAAAGGACGAAAAACAGGGGTGGTAAAAACGAAAAAAGCCCGCTCTACTTTTTGGCGGTAGAAGTGGGCTCCTTCAATTACTTACTTTTCTTTTGGCTGAGGAAGAGCCCCGAGGGGCGCTTCCTCACAGGAGGGCTATTAAGCCTCCAACCTGAGATTAGTACTTACGAGTTGGGAAGGCCTCAGCGGCGTTGGTGGTGTCGAACACACCTTCCTCAACGTAGACGCTCTTAGGCACGCTCTCACCGGCTAAGATCTTCTTGCAGGTCTCGAAGAAGAGGTCGCCTTGTAATGGGTTGCACTCGATGGTGGCGTTAGCCTTGCCGTCGATCATCGCTTGGAACATGCCCTTCACGGCGTCAGCACCGACGATGACGATGTCCTTGGATGGCTTTAAGCCCGCAGCTTCGATAGCTTGGATAGCACCTAAGGCCATGTCGTCGTTCTGGGAGAAGAGGACGTCGATGTCGTCACGGTAGTTCTTTAAGAAGGACTCCATCACCTCTTGGCCCTTTTGACGAGTGAAGTCACCGGTCTGGGAGGCTAAGATCTTGTACTTGTCCTTGTTAGGGGAGGCAGCTAAAGCCTCGTTAAAGCCCTTAGAACGGCCGACAGCGGCGCTAGCGCCCACGGTGCCCTCTAAGATGACGATGTTGATGGTGTCACCGCCATTGCGTGGCTTGATGTTGTTCTTGGTGATGTAGTCATCGATCCATCTGAAAGCCTTACGGCCCTCTTCGACCTGATCGGTACCGATCTTAGCGACGTAGAGGCTCGCATCGGAGACCTTTAAGTCACGGTCCATAACGACAACAGGGATCTTGGCGCGCTTAGCCTCACGGAGCACATTGTCCCAGCCGGTCTCGACGATAGGCACGAAGCCGATGACGTCAACCTTTTGCGAAATGAAGGAGCGGATGGCGCGGATTTGGTTCTCTTGCTTTTGCTGAGCGTCAGAGAACTTGAGCTCAACACCGGCTCTCTCAGCAGCAGCCTTAACGTCATTGGTGTTGGCAGTACGCCACTCGGACTCAGCACCAATTTGCGAGAAGCCGATAACGATTTTATCCTCGGCCTGAGCGTAGGAGGTAGCGGCGATAGCGGCGCCTAAAGCAATGGCGAATAAAGACTTAGAAACTCGCATTAGAACTCCTCAAATAGACTTATCACAGCGCGTAAGTTCGAGCCAAAAGCGAAACCAAGCATAAAGCTCAGGCAAAAGTACATAGTTGACCAGAGGTAGGAGGTAGGAAGCGACAACCGCTGGTTAGCACTGCACAAAAAGATGGGCCACAGCACCATCGTGAAGCGTAACAACAGAACTTACTAAAACGCTTGCGATGTTTGTAATGTACAGCGGGCGGGGGCAAAAGCAAAATCCTAATCGTTAAAAATGTGATACTAAGCACCAAATTCGTGTGTACGGAGAGCAAAAATCTGATACAGCTCATACTTTTGTGCAGCCTGTAGGTGGCGTGAACTGTAGCACCTCTGATCCAGGCCACTGACAGCTTTTCTTGGATATTAACGGCTTATTTATCAGGTTTTCATGCCATACTAAGGCCGAGTGTGCCGCGAGGGTACAAAAGTACAGTGGGTTATCCTAGTCTCTTGAGAAGTGGGGCAAAAGTACAGAAAAATGACTTTTTGCTGATGCAAAAGAGTGCAAGATCTTGCGTGATTTTTGCGGTGACGAATTGGTATTTTGCCCTGCACTGACGCCGTTTCCGTAAACGTTTACGGAGATAAGGTGAGGCAAAAGTGCGGTGAAATTTGTAGCGGAAATTGCTCTTGGGGCATGGGGTAAGGGTATGGGAAGCATAGGTGCTTTTGGCTTTACCATGAGCAATGTGCGCTGGCGTGCTTGGGAAAAGGCGAGTAAAGGCAGAGGCAAATAAAGGCAGGGTATAGCAAAGCGGTGATGTGCAAAACGCAAACGGCAGCGTGAGTAGGCAAGGACTGCAAAGCGTGCAATTTTGTGCACGAAGGGCGTAAATTACAGCTTTTGCAGCAAAATGCAAAGACGGGATATGTAGGAATTGAGGTGGTGAGATGGAGAGACAGCTTAAGACAAGCGGTGGAAGCATGTTATGCTGCATCAGCAGCGCAGCAGCCTGTTGCATACCTTAAGGTAGCAGCTAGCTTCATTGTTTGGAGGATATGGTAGCAACCTTACTCCAAGGTTAGTCACGCAACCGCCATCACATGGGCACCAATGCTTGATCGCAGGGGGAGTGCTGCTTTTTGGCATCCCGCAAACTCTGAGGCGCGCCAAGTTATCCCCCTCTTATGATCTCGCTCCTCTAAATCGAGGTGCAGTCATCTCTAATCACCAAGCGGAGGCAAGGCTCAAGAGCATGTATCACGTATAATGAGGCCGTTACCGGCTTCTTTAGTCCCTTGCCACAGTAAGCAGCCACCCCACCTAAAAGCTGCCATTACCACAACACAGGAATGTGTCCCATGGATGATCCACTGTATGTCACCTTAGAGAAACAGCCTGGCCATAAATACGAGCGCCGCCTTAAACTCAACGGCCGCTACTACATTTACGATCGGCCTTACCACTGGGACAAGGAAAAGAAGCGCGTAGTCCTTGATAAGGCCACGTTGCTCGGTGCTGAGGTTCCTGAGGATTCCACCAAGATTGAGCTCATTGGCAAGCGCAAACAGGAAGCTTTGCAACAAGGCATAAAAAGCGAGCCCCTCAATCCTGTCTCAACTGCTGCTACCAGCAATGGCAGCACTGCACGTACAGCTCGTAGAACCAAAACAGCTAAAGTCACAGCAACCAACAACGCCAAAGCAGCTCACAGCCTCACTGTTAGCGTTGCGTCGGCCACACCTGCTTACTATATCGGCCTCATGTCAGGTACCAGCATCGACGGCTTAGACGGCGTGCTCATCGCTATCGACAGCTACAACCCGCTGCGCTTTCACACGCTGACTACCGCCTCCTTACCATGGGAACCAGAGATAAAGGCTACCCTCCACCAGCTGTGCCTGAAAAACAGCTCTGTCGATCACACCGAAGAGCTCTATGCCGCCGCTAATGCAGTTGCTCAGCATGAAGCTAAGCTCTGTCTGCAATTGTGTCAGCAAGCGGCCTTAGCCCCTGCTTTCATTACGGCCATTGGAGCCCATGGGCAAACAGTACGTCACTGCCCACAGCAGGGGTTTAGTGTGCAAATCGACAATGGCCCCCTGCTGGCCAACCTCACAGGTATTGATGCGGTGGTAAACTTCCGCGCCGCTGATATCGCCCTCGGTGGCCAAGGTGCGCCTCTAACGCAGCTTTTCCATCAGCAAATCTTGGCGCAAGAGGGGCAGAGCTGCTTTGTGCTGAACTTAGGTGGCATCGCTAATGTCACCGCCTTAGGTCGCAACCGCGAGCTGCTTACCGCCTTTGATACGGGACCAGCTAACACTCTCCTTGATTACGTCTGCCGCACCTACCTTGAATGTATGTACGACCTCGATGGTGGTTACGCGCAAAAAGGGCAGATTGATACAGCCTTGCTGCAACGCCTGCTCTCTCACCCTTACTTGCAGCGTGACTTTCCTAAGTCCACCGGACGTGAGGACTTTAACGCGGAGCTGTTACAGCGGGAGGTGCCTCTTACCCCAAAGCAGCACCTCACCTTAGAGCAGGCTTGCACGCTCTTACGTACCCTCACCGAGTACACCGTTATCACAGTGTTAGACGGTATCGCTGCCATTAAGGCCCGTTATCCTCAATCTATCAGTGAACACAGTGATCTCATCTTATGTGGAGGCGGAGCAGAGAATACTTTTCTCCGTGAGCGTATGGCGCAAGTTGCAGCAGAGCGTGGCTTAGGACTGCAAGTGCGCACCTGCACTGACTTTGGCGTCAATACGCAGTTTTTGGAGGCCCAGGCGTTTGCCTACTTTGCGGCCCTTACCGTACAGGGACAGACCTTTACGGGGCTATGCCACTCTACCGGAGCGCGTGCTGACACCATCTTAGGCTGCATTTGCCCTGCACCACAGGGCCATTATGCCCAGCTGCTCAACAAGTTGCGCTCCTGCTAAGCTGTCCTTTGTTCTCTATTCCCTGCGGCATCAAAGGCAAAAGTCAGCGCCATGTGCAGGCCCTTTCTACCAAAAAGCCACAGCAGCACTGGCGCGAAGCTAATGCACAGAGCGAAGAAGCGCTCTGCTGCCTTAGCTGCAGCCGCGTGTTGTGCTCTTTATTGCGACCGCATCTATTTTGAGGTTTGCGCGCTGGCTTCCAAAGCAGGTCAGTATCCCACGATTCTCCTTGTAGTCGTGGCGGCTCATAGCGCTAACCACAACCACTACTGTCTACATCCAGCAATCCACCACTACCACTACTGAGAGTGCCTACCTCTTTGGTAGTGCCCACCAAAGGCCACGCTATAGCACTCCTTTCTCTGTAGCGTTGCTAAGCGCCTATTTAGCTTCGCCTCGCTCTCCTCAGCTCTGCTCAGCTCAGCTCTGCTCTTACTGCGCAGTCCCATGAGCTTAACTTGCTCGCCCTTACTGCAAAAGCAGTCCATAACGGCTAAAATAGCCCCCGCTATTTACACAACTGCTGACACTTCAGCTACTCCAGCCACTCCTGCTACATCCGCTACTCCCGCCACTCTCACCATTCCCGCCGCTGTCAGGCTAACACCGCACATCAGCTTGCTACCGTAAGCCTAAGTTAGCCAAGCTATACTACAGCACCAATTACGCATCACCGGCCATTTCTCTTGGCGCCCTGCGCTGCTTACTGCCCTGCTACAGCTGCGCACATGCCTGCATGTGCACTCTGACGTTAGACTTGCGCCCTAAGATGTAGAGACTGGCTATTTTGTTGGACTTACCGCAATGAGCACTATTTTTCTTGTTACGCTCGTGGCTTTAGCCATCGTTATCGCTGGCTTTATTCTGCCCCTGCGTCTCTCGTGGCGTTCAAAAGCCATTATGGTAGTGATTGCCCTCATTGCCTCCAGCAAATGCTTTCTCTACTACCTTGTAGGTGGCAATGCCTACGAGCCAAACATTCCGTATAACCTCGCCATTGCCTTCGATATCACCCGCACCACCATGGTGGCCTTAGCCTGTCTGGTGATCGTGCGCCTTGTGGTCAATCTCCTCTCCAAGATCGCAACCCTCTCTTTTAGCTATACGCTGCTTCCTACCTACTCTCTCTTCCATGCGCAGCTTATGACCTTAGTGGCCGTGCTCATTGGCTGCTATGGCACCTCCTGCGCCTATGACATGCCAGAGATCAAGCCTTATAACCTCACTTTAGAAAAGCTCGATCCGCGCTTAGACGGCATGCGTATCGCTGTCATGTCCGATGTGCATATCAATGGCACTACCGATCCCTACAACATCGCTGCGCTGGTAAAAGAGATTAACGCCTTAGAGCCTGACCTTATCTTCTTACCTGGCGACCTCATGGATGGCACTGTAGAACAGCGTCAGCCTATTACGGATTTACTCTTAGACCTCAAGGCCAAATACGGTGTCTTTGTCACCACCGGTAACCATGAGTACTACTTTGGCTATCAGGCTTGGCGCTCCTACTTTGAAAAAGGTGGCTTTATCAGCCTCGACAATAAGGTGGTCGAGCTCCGCGATCGTAATGGCCTGCCTTTACTCAATTTAGGTGGTGTCACTGACCCCAAAGCCGCTATTGCCAATCTGCCTACACCTGATGTGCAAGGTGTCATTGCTGCTCTTGATCCGGCTGTTCCTGCACTGATCTTAAGTCACCGTCCGCAATATGCTCCAGAGTTTGCAGCCAGTGGTAAGGTCGATGTCGTGATCTCAGGTCACACCCACGGTGGCTTAATGCCGATCTTAGATCGCACCATTGCCACGACTAATGGTGGCTTTGTCTCTGGTCTCTACACCTTAGGCAAGACCCAGCTTATCGTCAATAATGGCGTCATGGTCTGGGCTACCCTACCACTGCGTATCGGCGTCCCAAGTCAGATTGTGCTCCTTACCCTGCACTCTGCCCAAAAGCCAGATCCTGACTTACCACTGCTGACCCGTGCTTACGATCTCAAGCAAGAACAGCTGCACGCGCAATTACTGGCGGCTACCAGAGAGACTAATGCTGTCCTGAAAAACGCCATTGCCGTGCAGCAGCAAGCAGCCACAGAACAAGCCACTACTGCAGCTGCAACTACTGCCACTGCCGCTGAACCCGCTGCACCAGCTACAGCCGCTGCAAGCGATGAGAGCAATACGGTTAATGCCCGTGGCTTAGCCTTAGGCACACTTCCAGAAAAAGAGCGCGCTGCGACTACAGCTGTACAGGATCTGCAGTTAATCCTCCCAATGAAGAACGCCGAAGATGGCTCCATCTCCGAGAGTGTCACCAACGTGGCCCTGTTGCCAAGTAACCTCACAGAGGATCAATTACAGCGTATCAATGCGATCTTACAAGAGGATCCAGCAGCCGAGGCCCAAAAGAGAGCTGCGGCTTTACAGGCCCGCTTAGAGAGCGATCCTTTTAGTGGAGTACGCATGAGCGTGCGTAAAGAGAGCACGACGCTAAACGAGCAGCTGCAACAGCAGCGTGCAGCGCAGCCTGTACAAAGCCAAAATGCAGCCCCTGCGCAGGAGCAAGTACCCCCAGGCGTCTTACACCTCAAGCCAGCCCCAGCTGCTAATACTGCTAATACCGCTAATGCTGCTGCCGCAAGCACAGCTGCCGCTGCTGTAAGCGGCAATGAGGCCAGCGCTGCGGGGCAGGAACAAAGTGCCCATAGCGCTGATGTGGCGGCAGAGGCCGCTGAGGATGCAGAGGTTGCGGCTATGAGTGTGGCTCCAGATACCCCTGTGCTCCGCTTTGAGAGTGACGATACCGATACGACCTTAGAGTTGCAGGCAGAGTACGCTATTTCTCTGGGTAATGCGGAGCAGCAGATCGATGATGAGTCTGTGGATGACATGCTGCAACAGCAGCAACAGCAACCAAACAGCGTCCCTATCTCTCCTGCCCAGTAATGCGGGCCAGCGCTAACTTAGCGTAAGCATGGTGCCTCTCCTCAAGATAGGCTCAGGCCCATGCTACCTTTAATCTCGATGTGGGTGACGTTACTAGCATTTGTGGCCAATCTGCGCTTAAATAGGCCATCTGGCAGTAGCCAGTTTGTCTTTTCTTATGTGCAGAAACCACAATGTCCTACAAACTTCTTTGGTACTCGATTCCGAGTCTCTTTGATACCAGTTCCGGTGCCGCTATCCGCTGTCGCCTCATGCTCAAAAAGCTGCAAGAGCGCGGCATTGAAGTCCATATCATTACCGCTGGTATTGCCGACGATCCCTCTGGCATCACCGCTACTATGAGCAAGATCCAGCAAGCGGTAGCAGAGCAAACCAAGCCCGAGCAAACGCCACCAGACTCAATTCGCTTCGATCTCGATGGCATGAGCTACCTGCTCATTCCTACCCACAGCAGCAATTTCGAAGAAATCAATCAGAAGGAGCAAAGTCAGCTCTATGCTCACTTCTGCAATGAGCTGATGACCTTCCAGCCCGATCTCATCATGGGCTATAGTGGTGATGTCTTCTCTGCGTCCTTACGTCATGAGGCCAAATCACGTGGCATCCCTGTAGTTTATGCCCTGTGTAATGGCAGCCATCTTACTTTTGGCTTCCCTGATTGTGATCTCGTCTTTACCACCTCGCAAGCCACCTGCGATTTCTACAAAGAGAGAACCGGCATCAAAGTCAAAGCAGTAGGCAACTTCATTGATCCTGCCATGGTGCTGGCCACGCCGGAGGAGCGTAAGCCAGAATACGTTACCATGATCAACCCAAGCCCAGCAAAGGGCCTCGCCATCTTCATTAAGCTCATTCTGGCTTACACAGCACGCCATCCTGAAGAGCAGCAAAAGTTCCTGCTGGTGAAGTCTCCATGTGCTTACGCACATGGCTTCCTCCCGTTTTAATAGGGAGGGTCCTGAACAAGAATACAATCCTACCTCAGCACCGTTCCAAACAAGCAGTTTGGGCGTATGTTAGCCCTTGCATGCTA
>JAHLFE010000218.1 GCA_018884035.1 Candidatus Anaerobiospirillum pullicola | reverse complement strand
CGACAGAGCCCCACAGCACTTCTTCCTAACAGCGGACAATAATGGCCGCCTTCATAGCAAGAGCATGGCAACAAGCTCTATTACCTCTGCTACCACAGTGAACTGTAGACAGCACCTTTAACCTCAAGATTGGCCACAGAATCAGGATAATGACGCCAGCTGACAAGCATTCTCTACCAGATTCAGGTATATGTGACGGTTCTTAGGCATACCACCTCACAGACAACTTACAAGCTCTGTTTGCCATTATCAGCACCGCCTAAAAACCGACCATTATGCCACCTCTGTAGTGGTAGCTTGTAATTTTTACAAGCGCAAGTTCTCGGCTTATATAAGCCGTTTCTTGGCATTCGTCTGACTGTAATTTTTTGCGCTGTCTGCAACCTTGCACACTCTTTGCGTTACCTCAAGCACACGTAGCCAAGACGGCAACAGGCACTGAGGTATCTCAGTTAGTGGTAGCCCCAGCACTGCTCTTAACATCCGAAGCTAATGGCACTGCCCTGCTACCAACGAGGTCACAGCTTCAACCTGCTGTGCCTTTACAGACTGTCTCCTACTGCCGCCCCCTCTTAGTCATACAACATTGCCCCGCTTCATGTTGTATCCAAAAGGGGTAATTTTGACGTGTTACTTTCCTAGATCATTAAAGAAATCTCTAGTGGAGCAGAGAGAGAGAGAGAGAGAGCTTGAACTTACGCGATAAATGGCTTATTTATCGGCTTTATTGAGGCTTTCTTTCTCTGGTATGCAAGTGTACTGGGCCCCTTACAGGGCTCCTTTCTGAGCCATTGCAAATGAATTGGCATTGCATCTATGGCCCTGTATGTAAACACTAACGTGAGCTCTCTCAACGCGCAACGCAAGCTCACCAACGCCACTAATTCTCTCAACACCAGCTACCAGCGCTTAGCTTCGGGTCTTCGTATTAATTCCGCCAAGGATGACGCCGCTGGTTTACAAATCGCTGACCGTCTCACCGCGCAAATCAATGGCTTAAATCAAGGTAACCGTAACGCTAACGACGGTATCGCCTTAGCCCAGACGATCGAAGGTGCGCTCGACGAGACCACCAACATGCTGCAGCGCATTCGTACTCTGGCGGTGCAGGCTGCTACTGGTACCAATACCTCCGAAGATCGTGCATCTCTTCAAGATGAAGTAACGCAGCTGTGTGCGGAAATCACCCGTATTGCTAAAAAGACTACTTTTGCAGGTGCTGTATTACTCAACGCCACTGTGGCTACCAGCGAAACCTTAATGCGTGACAATGCAGCAGGTGAGAAAGAGTATTTCTTCCAAGTAGGCGCGAATTCTTACGACATGATCACGATGGGCATGGATGGTTTCACCATGCGCCAAATCGCCTCTCAAGTAGCACCTGAAATGAACAAAGGCACTGCTAATAGTGCTGGTGCTGCTGTTGGTGCCTTAACAGATTATGCCGCTGCTGGTCTGCTGGCAATGAGTATTGGCACAGGCTCTACTGGTGGTGCTCTTGATGCGAAAATGGATCTGCGTTGGAGCGTAAGTGCTGCCTCCATGGCCCAAGCAACCTTAAATAACATCGACGCCTTTATCCAGTACGTTGATAGTGCTCGTTCTGAGCTTGGTGCTATCCAAAACCGTATGGAGTCGACGATCCGCAATCAGTCCTCGATCTCTGAGAACGAGGCCGATGCCCGCTCGCGTATCCGCGACACCGACTTCGCCTCTGAGACTGCAACACTGACTCAGAACAACATCATCCAGCAGGCTTCGCAGACCGTGCTGGCGCAGGCCAATCAGCGTCCTACCATTGCGCTGAGCCTCTTAGGCCAATAGTCTTAGGCCTCTAATCCTGCTATAAGTTACTACTTTCTTTGAAGCCGTATTCCTTCGCAGGTTACGGCTTTTTTGCCATCAGCAGCCTCCTCCCGCTTAAAGCAGGATTCTGTACCGCACCATTCCACGCACAGCGCTCAACATCACCGCCCCAACCAAGCCCTCAAAGGTAATTGCCCTTGCTGCGCTACCACCAGCGGTCATCACGTGAGGCCATCACTACCAGCGCCCGCCCCTTTATCTGCCCCAAAAACAAAGACGGCTTGAAGAATCAGCACCCTAGAGTGCTCTTCCTCAAGCCGTCCAGATTTGGGATAGTCGAGGCGCAATGTCGTACCCTTTGGGATAGTAAAAGGGCATTGCAGCGCTTTCTGTACTCTTAGAGCCCCTTAGTGCCAAAAAGTTCCCGCTCTTTGTAAAAAAGTGGCTCATGCCATAGCAAGCGCATGTTTACCGCCTTGGCTTGCACTGCTCTTAGATTAGCCACACAATAGGCTGTGCCTTGTACCCACCACTCTAACCTCTGCTCCCTTTGAGCCTTAGCCATCCAGCTACCACTAATGGCTTGTTTTGAGGAAAACGACCATGTTGCAAGCTGTTATCAGAAAAAAGTTCGCAACCGCGCCAGATGCTGCGGATGATGACGTATCTGCAGGCAGCAACGCTAAGCGCGAGGATACCCTTACATCTACCGTACTGGGTCTGCTGTTACAGCTGCCCGATAAGCTGCTCTGGCAGGTTCTCCATCAAGCCAGTAACCCAAAACTGCTACCAGAGGACGGTGGAGAGCTCCTCTCTTATGAGTTTTGGCCTCATTGGAGCGCAGCTGGTATTCAAAACGACGATGGCAGTGAGCGGCGCTTCGTGGAGCCAGACTTCTTCTTGCAGTTTGCCCACTGCGATCTTATTGGTGAGGCCAAATACGGCTCCCTGCAATATGAGCAGCAGTGGAGTAACGAAATCAGAGCCTATCACAACGAGTACGGCCGCGATAAGCTGTGCTTTCTGCTCGCTATCGGCGGCAATGATTACGCATCCAAGGGGGTAGAGGAAAATGCCAATGGAGTAAAAGTGATCAGGCTGGAGTGGTATGAACTCTTGCAGGCCTTACAGCGTGTATCCGTAAAGCAGGATGGTAGCGTCAAGCGCACACTCCAGTTTCTGCAGCAGGCTTTGGCCTACTTTGGCTTAGCCAGCTTCTCCTTTCTGGAGGAGCTACAACCATGGAATGACGTTGACCTAGAGTTGTCGGCGCATACCCCACTCGTAAGAGTGGGGTTAGCCGACATTTAGTATTGGGGCTTTAGCCAAGCACAGCGTACACACATCCTCAGCCTTTGAGGGATCGTTTTGTGGTACCAAGCACGTAATAAAGGAGTATAATTAGAG
>JAHLFE010000217.1 GCA_018884035.1 Candidatus Anaerobiospirillum pullicola | reverse complement strand
TTTCACTAACAAAAACGTTTGCGTTTGCTGCACTTGCTCCGCACAGAGCACTATTACGTGACAAATTGACCCAAAACGGGGCATGAGATGCAATAGCAACTGAGAAGAAAGCGCAGTTTGCACAAACATTTAGCACATGATACCCCATTCATATGGGGGCGAAACACTGTCGCATAAAAAATAACAGGCGGCGTAACCGTTTGCGCAAGCTTAGCTCGGGCTTACTCCGTCCTTTATTTTCGTGCTCAGGGGAGAGCGCCCTCTGGTTTTTTTTGAGAGTGGTGCTGAGGCGTAGGGCATATCTCTTGGCCCCTGTAATGATGGCTGCACTACACACAAGACTTATGGTGTGGCTTACGCATGGCCTTTGGCGCCTAAAGAGGTATCTTTCTGGGCAGCACATATGTGACGTGATGTTAGGTCGTGAGGAGCGCAGATGGCTCTACCGAGGATTAAGAGCTTGCTTCTTCCCAGAAAAGAGCAGTGCTCTTGAGTTTGCTCCAGCCTTACATGGTTGCTACCTAGGGTGGGACAGCACTACTTGAGTGACAAGTGCTAATAAAGGTAAGAGCGCGGTGAATCACAAAGTGGTCGCGGCGTAGAGGCGGGTGGTGTTTGCTTGGTTGGTGATTGCAGGGACGGGCGCTGTTATGGTCATGAGACGGGCATATGTGCATTCGGCAGCACCTGTTACGCTGTGGCTCAAGCCCTGAGCTGGCCTCTTTAAGAGAGACAAGGATGTCTGCGTGCTCTAAATTGCGGCAAAACTGACGTACTAGTATGGCAATTGTGAGCAACGCCGTATATTTATCGCAAGGACTCTTGTCTGCATTATTGCTTTTGGATGTATGATGCGCCCACATAAGGCCAGGGTTTTGAGGAAAACGCTGGTGAGCCAAAAGGTTGGGCTGCCTAAGGTGCGTGGAGGAAAACATCATGGGCAAAGCAGAGCTGATAAGACGCTACATCGTCTTCTTTGTGGGTATTAGTATTGGCGCGTTTGGTGTGACCTTAGTGACGCGCTCCACCTTAGGTGTTAACTCGGTAGCCTGTGCCAGTTATGTGACCTCGGTGTACTTCCCTGTGACCATGGGACAGGTCAACATCGCCTTCAATCTCTTTATGCTGATTTCGCAATTAGTCATCATGACTAAGGCTCAGCGTCGTGCGCAGTGGGTCATGGTGCTGATGCAGATTCCTGCCTTTGTGGTGTTTGGTTTGCTGCTTGACTTCTTTATGTTTCTGACGCGCGATTATCATCCTGGGGAGTATGGTTACTGGGCTGAGTTCCTCACACTGATCGCGGGTACGATCATCATTGCCATCAATATCTGCATGCAGGTCGCAGGCGGCGTCACCAAACTTAGCTGTGATGCGTTTGTGGTGGTCTTAGCCGAGCGTATTCACCGTAATATTGGTACCATTAAGATCATCTACGACTGGACTCTGGTGGCAACAGCGGCCGTGATGTCGCTGGTCTGCTCGGGCTTTACGGAGATTGTGGGTATCCGTGAGGGTACCTTAATCGGTGCCTTCTTTGTGGGCTATTTAGTAAAGCTGCTCTACCCACACTTTAAGTTTTGCGAGCGTTGGATCTTGCGCGCCCATAAAGAGAAGCACGTGCCTGAGGCTGTTGACTCTACTCTGACTCCAAGCGCGGCCACTGAGCAGAAGGAGCAAGCGCCAGCAGTTGCTACAGTTGCTTATGAGTCGCAGCAGCCAAGCGAGCGCAAGTAAGCGCCAATATTCGCTTTAAGTAGAAAGAACACGACGGCCGCCACTGTAGCCAAGCAGATTAAGCTTAGTATGCAGGTGCGGCTGTTTTGTTTTCAGCGTAGTGGTGGAGCGGGCGTTCCTGTGGCGCGGTGGTGTTGCGGTTATGGCGATGCTGTCGACCGCGAGGCTGCTCAGCAAATCTGCGTTGCTCCTTGATTGAGAGATGTGGCAAGGCTGCTGTTAGCACAGCGCTACCACTACCATCACCATGAACACAGCCGCATCATCATCATCAATCGCCAAGATGTGAGAGGAGTAAAGGCTGTCGGTATGCTTTAGCTTTGTGGGTGCAGTTTAGTTGGGACAGGAGTGATGTGGCTCGGTCACGCACCAGCAAAGGCTTGGTGTGCTCTTTTGTGCGCTTAGGCTAGCTTTGTTCTTCTGCTCAGTGCATTGCTGCTGCGTTTGGCAAACGCTGTGGTATCCTTAAGCCTCATCAGTTTGTTTGGGGCAGAGAGCACTCCAAAGCGCTGCCCCATTTGCCCTTTACTGCAGCAAAAACATCTTTGCTGCAGTAATCGTGATGCTGATGCGTGTCTTCTTCTTCTTCTTCTTCTTCATTCGTCTGTTGCTGTCGTTTCCAGCCTTTTCTTGCTGATTACCTTTGAGACCTGAGTCTGCCTGCGGTTGCGTTCTTTTTGCTGGGGGTGAACTACCACCATATCCTCCTCTGTATATCCTCCTCTGTAGCCCCATCATTTCCCTGAGCTTGCCGCTACAGTTGCTCCTGCGTAGTCTCGGCACTACCCCTTCCCCTGAGATGCTAATCAGAGTCGCCATACCTGTGCGTGCTTGCTCCTTGCGGCGCTTCCTGTCCATGGTGAGCCGCTCCATAAGGCTTATCACCATCTAAGCTGGAGCTGTTTGCTCTCAGAGTCTTATGGTGCTCAGAGGCTAAGCACTACGGCGTCACTCTCTTATCGCTGCCACTACTACTACTACTACTACTCCCGCCAGTCCCTAACAACCATTGAGAGGTTACGACGTTTATCGCGGCAGCCCCTGCAGCAGCCATTCCTTAGGCCAATCCTTAAAACCGGCCCACAGGCTGCTCTTAACCTCACTCGAAGATGTCTTGCCGCCTTTTCCTGCCTGTATTATTGAGGGTAAGCAAAAGAGCATGCACGCCGTCAAATGCAACACCGTATCTGAGGCAAAACTTTGCTGTGTCTGCTCTCACTTCCTCCTTGCTTGCAATACACACCGCCTAAAGCCTTGCTACCCCTATGCTATAATTAGGTACGGTATATTGCCCCTTATGCCTTTGTGCAGAGCCTTTGCTCTTAAGGAAAAGTGGCAATTGCACCAGCTTACAGTGCAGTCTATAAAGCTGCATGCAAGCTGTCCTGTTTGCAGTGTCTAAGGCTCCATTACTTCCCCGTGCATTCGCTGGTGGTAGCGCCCTTTGCGCTCAATCCCCAGCACAACCGCTTGGCTGCGCTGCTTTGTGTAGCGCCCCGCAGCCAAAAGCACCGTTTGGAGCGGGATAAAGGTGGCCTGTCCTCTACAGCGGAGTTGCTTTGCTCCTGTGCCTCTAGCTCTAGCACCACACAAAGTAACAGCGGTACTAAATGTGCCCCGTAAGAGAGATGCGCTGCCTTCGGGCGGTGAGGTGGCTTAAGCCACCTCCAAGGGTGTCAAAGACACTTTGATGGATTTTGATGGGGAGTTTGCGCGGTGAAAAATCGTAGCATCATTCGTAGCGAGATCAATAACTACTATCGCGCTAAAGTCATTAGTTGGCTGGCCAGCCACGTCAAAGATAAGCGTGAGGTGCCTGAGGATTTCCCTACCCACCTCTATCTGGGCGCCCCAACCAAAGACGAAGAGGTCTACGCCAATAAGGAAGCCTTCTTAAGCTTCTGCAATGAGTGGAATCGCCCTCTGCCAGCAGGCCACATCGAGTTCTTAGACAAAACCTACGACGAAATCGGTACCGTCAAGGTGCCTATCCACCTCGTCTTTGATACCCCAGATGAGCTCGCTACTTGGGCCGGTCACCTCGTCGAATTCCATTCGGCCGTCCGCTGCTTAGACCTCATCGCCCAAGAAATTCCTGATTTAGTCGACAGCGCCTTAAACGTCATTGATTCTCTGGCCAATCTGCCTTGGATCGACTTTGAGCGCGTGGTCGCCGTCTCTAAGTGGTTCTGTGAGCACCGCGACAGCGAGTTCTTAGTTCGTCAAATTCCAATCCGTGGTGTCGATACAACTTGGTGTGAGATTCACTGCCACCTGCTCTTAGACTTCCTGCGTGACTACTTAGAGCTCAATCCTTACCGTAAGGATTTACTGCAATTGGGCATCGTGCCACCTCCAGTGCTGGTGCGTATGGTCATTTACGATGAGGAGCTGCGCGCCAAGGTTGGTGGCCTGCGTATTGTGGCCTCCTCGATCAGTGAGCTCAGCAAACTCAATATCCGCCCAGATCGCGTGGTCTTTATCGATAACCTGCCTACAGCGGTGGCGCTGCCTGATATCCCAAGCACCTTGGCTATCATCACCCCAGTAAGCCATGTGCGCCCTGTGTGCGATATCGAGTGGATCGCTAATTCTCACTGCCAGTACTTAGGCTCCATTGACCAGAAGTCCTTTGCTGTCCTGCACAATCTGCGTCTGTACCTGCCAAACATTGAGAGTGTCTTAATGGATGAGCAGACTTTATTGTCCAATCAGGATCTGTGGACTTACGACGATACCTCATCCTTAGACAGCGCTCCTGTGGCCTTAAATCAGAGTGAGACCCATCTCTATCGCTGCTTAGTCGATGGCGTTTATGGCCGTCGCGTGCGCCTTGATATCGAGCGCTTACCACTGGCCTTAATCGCTACGGCCTTAGGTACCAATGACGAACGTTACATCGGTCACGGCCTAACTGCTGATGACGTTATGGGCGCCTCGCCTGCCAATATCATTTTGGCCGAGGAGTTAGCTGCCTCGCCTGTCCCAGCGTCAGCAGCCACGAGTGTTAGTGCTACGGACATTCCAGATGACAGTGACATGAGCAGCGTGCATACGACGGTGACCAAGACACCGACGCCGGTGACGCCCTCTAATGACGCCGTCACGCCCAGTGACGCTAAGCCGTCTGCAGCAGCACAGGGTTAGTGAGAGCAATAAGCTTACTGACTCTGCAGCAAAGACAACAGTTGCAGTCAATATAGGCAGCGCGGGTGAGGCTGACCACTTAAACGCAAGCGCTGCTAATGCTGGCCAAGGTTTAACAGCAGATTCTCAGAACAGGGCAAACCCTGAGGCTGTAGCGGTGGATGCTGCTGACGCCTTAGGGCCAGATGTCTCAGCTATGGACGCGCAACTCTCGTCCTTAGCGCACGGTGAGGCGTTAGCACACGAAAGTGCCTTAATGCATGAGAGTGCCTTATCAGCAGACCCGCAGAACATGCCATACGTCGCACCTGTGGCGCTGGCTGTAGGCTCTGATTACAGCAGTGACTTGCCACGAGCTGATGCCACGGACAATATGGCACCACCGGCAAGTGCCTATGGCTCAGATGTGATTGGCGCCTCTACCGGTATGGCCAGTAGTACAGCCGCTGCGCATGCCGCCTTAGCATGGGGAGCCACCGGTGGCACCGCTACCGCCGCGCCATTGCACAGCGATGGGGGCACTGCCGCCGTGCACACGACTTCTTATCAGCCAGCGCGTAGCTGGTACTCGCCAGAGTACGATGGGCAGCTGCAAGCTGACCTCAATGCGCTGCAAGATGTTGATGTGCGTGAATTACAGGACTTTGCCTATAACGATAGCGACGATGAGCTCAGTGCGGAGAGCTTCCAGCGTCTCCTGCGTTTACGCGCTGCGGCGGGGCAGAACACCAATATTAATGGCAATGGTAATGGCAATAGCTACGGTTATGGTGGCAATGGCGACAGCGTTCCGGCTGCGATGCCAACTGCTATTGACGAGCATGGCATGCCACGGGGGCACATTGTGCCAACCCCTGACAATTTGCCACGTTCCTTTACTAACCCGCCTTATGCTCAGACCTTAAAGACGCCAACGCTTGCAGGCACTGACCAGAAGCTCATGGTGGTAAACGCCACAGCGACAACTACTCCTGAGGACTTTGCCTATTCGCTGTCGCGGCAAATGAGCGCCAATGGCGTCGGCCTTGCGCGCAGCAGTCAAACACAGCGTCATTACCAAAAGCTGCAGGCCCAAGAGCGCGCGGCTCTGGCCATGCAGAGCAATGACATCGTCGGTAAGTCCCAGATTGTGACTGCCGGTGGTCTCAGTAGCGCAGCTCCAGCATCCAGCTCCTACACACCTTACGTGGCAGTAGCTGCAGACGACCTCAGTAGTGCCACTAAGGTCACGGTCAATAGCAACGACCATGAGTTATCGGCGCGTTTACGCATCACGGCTGCTGAGGCCGAGGCGCAGGCGCAAGCTGAGGCAGCGGCACGCCCAGCCACGCGCGTCAGCGCTACCCCAGCCGTGTCAGATGCGCAACAACAGGCGGCAGCGGCAGCTGCGGCTAATGCAGCAGCGACCCAAGCGGTACAAAGTGCGGTGGCAGCTGCGGCCAGCATGCCGCCGGTGAGCTCTGAGGTGGCAATCTTAGATGCCGTAGCTGCAGCGCAACAGCGCTTACATGCTGAAGGTTCGGGCCTGCCTAAGACCATGGTGTATAACGCCAGCAACTGTGGTAGTGATCCGGTAATCTCCGGTGCAGCCCCAGAGGTAACCTCTGCTATTGCTGCTTTTGCGGCAGCAGAGCAAGAGCGGGCGCAAAAGGCCCAGCAAGCCTCTTCTCAGCTGGTGCAAGAGATCACAGCTAAGGGTCACACGGTGGTCACAGGTCAGGTAGAGCTGCCTGATGTCACTGAGAGTAGTACAGCGGAAGTGGCTGCTGACACTGCTATGGCACAGCAGGAGCCAAGCTCTCATGTGCGTATTGTGCGGGCCCCAGCCAATCCGGCCTTTGTGCCAAGTATGGAAGGGGTGGTCAGTACGGATTTAGGCCGACGTATCCAAGGTCAAGGTGCCTTAGTGGCACAGGGCTTACGCAGCAGTATTAACAATGCTACGGCGCAAGCACTGGGTCTTACTACGACCTCGAGTGTGGTGTCATGGCTGCAACAATCTGAGCCAGAGCTAGGCTTAGGCATGGGCGTGAGTACGCACAGTGCCTACAATCTCAATGCGTCGCAACGTGCGGCAGTAAATGCGGTCGAGACGGCGAAACGCTATGGCTTTGATCAGGGCTTTGAGCCGCTTAACCATGATAGTAGCCGTGTCGGTGTCTATGCACAGGAGGTGAGTCCTGAGGAAGTGCAGGCGCGCTTACGGGCGCAGGCACATAAGCCGGAGGATGAAATCAGCAATGCTGTCTTAGTGCAGAATGCAACGACCTGCATTGTGACCAACTCGCGTAAGGCCAAGAGTGACTTTGAGGAGTCATCGCGCATTGTTGCGGCCCAAGAGGCAGCGGCGCAAGAGGCGGCAGCCTTGGAGGCGCAGAGCGATGAACCGGCGACGGTGATCTCGCAAAACGACATCTTAGTGGGGTTTGCGCAGGATCTGCTCGATGGCTTAGGCACCGATGCTTTAGCCCCGATGGCGCCTGCTGCTCCAACTGCCAAAGATGAGGCTGCATCTTCAGCGGCGGCTGCATCGCCAGCTGATGAAGCTGCACCTGCTCCTGTAGCAGAAGCGGCTGCGGAGTCTATTCTGCAACCACAGACGGCAGCAGCAGCTGCTGCCGTCACGGGAGCAGAGAGTGCTACATCAGCAGCTACGGCGGCGCCTGAGGACGCTGCAGCTGCGGAAGAGGCAGAGGCTGAGCCCGTAAGCTCCGCTCAGCCGGTGAAAACGACAAGGTCTAAGCGTGCCACAAGCCGCACCAGCTCGAGCACGACGTCGCGGACACGGCGCACAACGCGCTCACGCAGCAAGTAAGCACGGCGCCTAAAGGCAAATAAGGGGATTGGGCTCAGGCGGACAACAGGAGGTGAGGACGTAAGTCCGGCCTTTTCTGTGCCGACAAGGGCTCAATCCCCTTTTTGTTTTTCGACTCAACCTGTGCGGTCGCGTGCCTCCATGTGGTACACAAATACCATAAGCAGCATTGTGATGTAGCCACTACCCTTGCGTGCAAGCTCCCTGAAGTAGTTTCGCTGTCCCGAGGTGCAAACAGGGCATAAATCACTCTGACAGGTGCGGGGTGTAACCATTACCTCTAAATGGTCGTTGACCGCAAGGTTGCTTTTTGGGCTCTACTCAGGGTTTGGTGGATCACAAAGCAGCAGCGCCCCAGTGATTAAGCAAAGGAACCCATGTGATGACGTTTGGCGTGACCAACCTTGGAGTAGTGTTGGTGCCATATCCACCAAACTTTGAGGAGAGCTGCTTTTTGTTGGTAGATTAGCGTCCAGAGACCACTCAGAGGTGGGGGAGAAGCAGCGACGAGCGCAGCAAGCGTAGCAGTATCATCAACCGCGCAACAAAAAAGCCCTACCATGAAGACTGTGATAGGGCTTTTGCGCAGTGAAGCATTAGGCTGTGGTTGCTGGCGTTGCGGGCTGCTTTTTATGCAGCACGCGATCGATAATCACCAGTACTACCAGCAGCATGCAGCAAGGCAGCACCCATGAGAGGTCGTCGTCGTACCACAGCAGGTGATCCTTTACCACTTGGGGCAGGATGTTAAAGCCAGCGGCCTCTAAGCCATCGTTTAAACCAAAGATCAGAGCCAGCACGCAGGTAGGGGCAATGACAAAGCTCTGCTTAATGAAGTAATCACGGATAAACGAGGTCATGGTCAGCACGATAAAGACTGGGTAGACCGTGATCAGCGCAGGTACCGAGATCTGAATTAAAGTCGTTAAGCCGAAGTTAGCAATGGCGCATGACATCACGGCAAAGAAGACAGCCAGCGTGCGGTACTTCAGCGCAGGCCACACTTGCGAGAAGTAGCTGGCACAGGCACAGATAAGGCCAATAGCCGTCACTAAGCAGGCAAAGAGGATCAAAATCGCTAAGAAGATCGAGCCAAACGAGCCAAAGGCATAATTGACGTAAGCACTGAGTACCTCGGCACCATTGGTAGCGCCGTGGGCTAAAGCGTCAGCAGTGTTGCCCAAGCGGAAGAGGCAGGCGTAGATAAAGATAAAGCCGCAGCCTGCAATGCAACCGGAGATAATGGCGTATTTGGTGATGGCGCGCGTTTGGGTGACGTGACGGCTGGTAATGGCATTAACGATAATGATGGCAAAAGCCAAGGACGCTAAGGCATCTAAGGTCAGATAGCCATTAACAAAGCCAATAGCAAAGGCGCCAGTCTCGTAAGTTGCTTGAGGGGCTGGGGCTTCTGATGGCGTTAAGATCAGAGCGGTAATGCAGAGGAAGATCAGCGCGCCAATCTTGATAGGGGAGAGGATCTTACCCACAGTATCGAGGATCTTGGCCGGATACAGGGCAAAGAGCAGAGCCACGGCAAAGTAGACCAGCGTCAGGATGGTAAGGAAGTTGGTGTCAGCTGGCAAGAACGGCTTTAAGGATAGTTCGTAGGTGACGGTGGCAGTACGCGGAATGGCGAAGAGCGGGCCGATACACAAAAAGCAGATAGCCGTCATGATAAAGCCAGCGCGCTTACCGATTGGCGTGCACAGATTATCCATGGAGCCACCTAAGCGGGCCATGGCAATAGCGAAGATGACCACCATACCGGTGCCGGTGATGAGGAAGCCGATGGCAGCGGGTAAGACGTTGGTGCCAGCTTGTAGGCCCAAGATTGGCGGGAAAATGATGTTGCCTGCACCTACGTACAGGGCAAAGTTGGTGAGTCCCAACAGGAGGATTTCCTTGATGGTCAGTTTTTCTGCCATGAAGCTCTTACCCTCGGTCTTTGTGGTGGTTGTGTCGCCTAGATGAACGACAGGGAAAAAACTTTTCAGCATAACACCCTTGATCTTGTAGCAACAGTGCTGCGCTAAAGGTAAGCGCTGTGGCTGAGAAATAAGGGTGATTTTGCTTATTGGGAGTGCAAAAGTGCGGTGTCTACGCCTTTTGCTGTTGCACTGTGATGCAAGAGATTAGGGCGTAGCTTGCGACAGGCATTATGCCACAATATGGGGCAAGGAGACGGTTTTTGTGGCTGGCTGGCTGTTGCTAGGACGTTGTTTCCATAGTGCTGGGAGATAGTAAAAAGCTGCCTACAGTGCGGTCGCGTGCCACCTTAAAGTAAAAACTACCCGCAGCAGCTGCTGCTTTAGGTGGACTGCCCTGATGCTCAAGCTCTTATGTGGTAATTGCGCCTTATCTGAAGCGTAAACAAGGCAGCATGCACATAACTCTGAAAGTAGGTGTGATCTGGGGTAAGGCTTATGCTCAGGCGCTTAAGACGCTAGTGCTGCAACTTACTGTGGGCCCATAAAAGCAAAAGGGCCAAGTCTCTAATAAGACTAAGCCCTCTTGTTTCAGCTCGCGTGAGACGCGCTCTTAGAAGCGAATCAGCAGCTGCTTTAAGCAGATCAGCGATACGTCCTCACGGAATGGCCGCTTACCCTTGTGCAGCTTGATGTCATTGAGGATCTTAATGATCAGCTCATCAGCCCGCAGCTCGTTGGCACCCACACAGTGATCTAAGAGACGATCCATGCCAAAGATCTCCCCTGCGCTGTTCTTTACATTGAGGATGCCATTGGAGTAGAGCAGCACCATGTCATCATTGGCGAGGTACCACTTGATGAGGTCAAACTCCTGCTCCTTGTTCACTCCTAAGCGCTGCTCATTAAATGGCGCCACAAAGTGAGGGCCGGTGTTGTCAATCACAATTGGTACACAGTGACCAGCATTGGCCGCAATCACATTGCCCGTCTTCTCGGAGATCATGCCGATAAACAGAGCCACTGGCGTCAGATGTGGAATCTCACATAAGCGCTCATTGAGGTACTGCATCACATGTGGCGGATCGAGATCCAGCTTTAAAGCCTCAGATACTAAGATGCTCACCACGGCTACCGTGTACGCAGCCTTGGTGCCACTTGAGGAACAGTCACCAATCACAAAGGCGAGGTTGTCCTCATCTAAGCGCTGGATATTGTAGAAGTTGCCGCTTAAGTCACGGGCTGGCACCGTAAAGGCCGCAAAGTCCACAAAGTTTGACGACGGCATGGCCTCTTCGCTCGGCAGGGCACTTAAGAGCATTTGCCGTGCGGCAATGCATTGGCCTTCCTTACGATAGACTGGGATGCGGGCCTTAAACTCTTGGCGTAACTCATTGAGCTGCTCATTAAAGCTGCTATTAAGCTCAGTTGCTAAGCGCAGAGCGGCAGCCACCATCTGGCCTTCAGGGCTGTTCTCCGGCAGGTTCTCTCCCTGTAAGAATTCACGCACAAAGCGCTCACTCACCAGCTCTGGGGCCACCGTTACCGCGTTGTTGTCAGCATCGCTAGCTTCGAGGTTAGCTTCAGTATTGTGGGCTGGCTCTGAGTGCTGCTCACTGCTCAGCTCTGTTTTAGCGCTAGCGTGTTGCTCTTCAGGGTGAGCCCCAGTGCTCGGCGTTTTGGCACTGGTACTATGAGCCGTAGTAGCGTTAGCCTCCTCAGGCGCGATAGCAGCACCAGACTCAGCTGTATCTGTCGCTGTAGCTGTCGCCTTGTCTTGCTGCTCAGAAGAAGAAGAAGAAGAAGAGGAGGAGGAGGAGGCAGACTCAGAAGTAGAGCTTGCTGCAGGTACTTGCTCACTAGTAACGCTAGAATCGCCCGACTGCGTCGCGTCACTGTTTGCAAAGCTCGCAGCAGCATCATGCTCTGCACTTGCAGTCTGGTCATCAGTGGACTTAGAATCCGCTGCAGCATCCTGATCCTGGGTTGCAGCGCTGTTAGCCTCAGACGAAGCAGCAGCGGCTGGCGCGCTGGTGCTGTCACTGTCACTATCGCTGGCGGCGTCTTGCTTTTTAGCAGTAGCAGCAGTAGCAGTGCCATCATCACTTTGCTGTGGAGTGAAGCTCTCTTGCTCTGCAGTTTGCGCCACAGGCTGTGCATTGCCATGGGTAGCACTAGCCTCCGCGTCGGCAGGAGCTGTCGGTGCCTCAGGGGAAGAAGCGGTATTAACAGCAGTTGGCTCTTCAGCCATCTTTTGCTGCGTTGCAGCGATCTCATCGTGCACTTGTTGCAGGCGCTGCTTAAATTCCTCTGGCCCTAAGGCTTGCAGCTTGTGCACAACATGCTCAAGATCATTCTCTTGCTCGATGTCGCTCTCATTGTCCTTTAGCACCGCACGCACCAGCGCACCAAAGCACAATAAGGATAGCAGGATTACACCAATGCGGGTGTAAAGCAGCTGCGAGGTATCTGGCTTAAGGTCGGTAAAGGGGCGCTTAATCACCAGATAGGAGTTGATGCTGCGCAGGTAGGATACCGCTAAAATCGAGGCCTGATGCTCTTGCGTAATGCTCGACACATCACTAATAGCCGCACCTTGTGGATCGATGACGCGTACACCTACCAGCTGCCGCAGGCTCTTACTGCTGGTGTCTAAGGACAGGTCAAAGTCCTTAGTCTTGAGGATAGGGTGGCCACGGCGCACAATCATCACGGCATCATCTTTTAATATGCCATGCAGCATTGGATCGAGATCCGAGAAGACGTTCTTGATGTTGAGCGCGATGTTGTCAAGCACCTTTAAGTAGCTGTTAACGACGTAGTAGTTACTGTGCGTTTGCTCATCATAAAGGCGCAGGCAGAGGTAGGTATCAGAGCCCGAATAGAGAATGGTAAAGCTCTGCTTGAGGCTAGGGGGAGCTGCAATCAGCTCTTGTAAAGTGGTGCCGTCTTGGGTGCGGGCGTGTAGCAGGCTCTCTTGCGCCTCTTTGGCCTTAGCCTCATCGGCTATGCCCATATGCCCTTGCAGCTCTTTGGTGTTGAAATCGTAAGAGAAGTAAGGAATATGGTAGTAGTTGAGGCTCTCCAGCGCGTAAGCGAGATTCTCACCGGAGCTGTAAGCTGAAGCTGTGCGGATATTATGATCAAAGAACGAGAGCAGGGGGTCTTTGTGGTAGAAGCTCTGATCTAAGGCGAGGATGTTATTGAGGGAGGCGTTGATCAGATCGTAGTAATCGCTATTAATGCGCTGCACATAATGGCTTAAGTCAGCGCCCACTGCCGTTAAGGTGTGGGTAATAGTTTGGTGGTAGTTAGCCTCGATGGTTCGTTCGGCATGGAGTAGGGCGTAAAAGGTACCAGCTGCCGTCAAGGTAAAACCCAGTGCCGCCAGAGTAATGATTTTAGAGCCAGCTTGCAGCTTCACAGATTTTTCCTTACGAGCTAACTTTCTTACCTAATCGATCACGTGTTCATTGTGAGGCGTGTGCCGCTGAGGCGGCGGTGCTCTCTGTTCTTGGCCTATACGTGCATCACGTCATGTTGGTGTGCTGTTGGCCTGAGAAGCAGGGGCTTCACTGTACTATTCACTGTACTAGAGTAGGCTAAGCAGCAATTGCGGGCACACAGAAAAAGAGCATCAGCGGCGCTGTAAGCCGCAACCTATAAAGGGTTGAAGTACTCACAATTGCAGCGATTATAACACGATCTTAGGTGCTCTATTGGGCCTTAAGTGGTTGCTGCGCTTAGCTTTAGGCTTTGCGGCCGTTAGAAATAGGAGCAAGCCAAGGCAGGATCAGGATGATAAAGAGGATCGCGTGAGGTGTTTAGGGAGGAGATGAGGCAGGGAGTAGCAGGGGCAGCACCTGCACCTGAGGCACAGCGGCGCAGGGGCGGGCGCTGTTAGCTCAGTTCAGTAGTTTGCGGCGCTGCTGCCTGTGACCAGAAGCTAAAGAGCAGCCCACAACCACAAAGTGGCAGGCGTGCACGCAGAGCTACACCAGCTCCAGAGAGCAAGATCAAGAGCAAGCTCAAGCGCAAGCTCAAACTCTCAGCGCCACTGCTAAAAGTACGCTTGTAAGGCAGGAGTGAGCTCATAGGTGACGGCAGCAAGGTTAAGTGTGGCACGTACCACACCTTGAGAGGAATGGTGCAGGTGAGCCTGAGCCTATCGTAAGTTAAGGCACACACGGTGAGGTGCTGCAAGTGGCAATGACTGCGGGCTAAAGCAGACTTGAGATCGCATGGTAAGCGGCGTTTTGGGCGTAATTGACAGCAGCGTAAGCTCTCATGCGGAGCCTACGATGTAGAGTGCATTACTCCGGCACGGCTTTGCTCTTTGCCTTGCTTTTGCTGGTGCGCTTGCTTACCTTGGGCGCCTTGGCCGCACTCTGAGCAGTCTTAGCCGCAGCTGGGGCCGTAGCTGCTTTAACCTCTGCTCTCACTTGGTTACTAAAGTCGTGCTGTTGGTACTTTTGCTCAGACTGAGCCTTGAAACACTCCATCGTGCTCTTGTCCGTGAGCGTTGGGAACTGTGGGCCTAGCTGCTCAAGGAAAGCCACGCACTGCTCCAGCTGTTCTTTGTCGATAAACTCATTGACCTTATGCGCCTGCGCAATATCGCCAGGGCCTAAGACCACACAAGGGCCAACCTCTTGTAAGAACGACGCCTCGGTGCAGTAGTCCACATGCAGCTCAGGACGTGGCTGAGTAAAGCATGCTTGCACCTTGGCAAGAGCGCTTTTATCACTGCAAGCAAAGGCAGGGGTGTCAGAGAACTGCACCTCCAGCTTAAAAAATTGCGTCTCCTTCTCCGTGCTGCTTTCAAGGCTTGCCTCAACTTCCGCCAGATCCTCAGGGCGCAACAAGCTGTAAGCAAAGCTCTGCATCTGCTCATGAAAAGAGCGCTGCACATCCTGTGCGTTGTTAAAGGAGCGTCCCGCACTTTCTCCCACCGGCGCGAGCAGTTCGAGCTTATCGAGGTTTACCTCAACCGCATCATGCATAAACTGCCAGTAAGCCGCATCAATCTCTGCTGGCAGCTCGTGGGCAAAATTAGCCGTAGCCTCTAAGCGCTCTTTAATCTTTTGGCGCAACGCCTGTTGCCTCGCTGTAGTGACAGTGGTCTGCGTCTTTGTGCGCAGGGTCTTGACGTTGCGGCCTGCCGTATTGTCTTCTTGCCCGTTATTAAAGTGTGTGCTGTAGCGCTGATTGGCTTGATGGTTAAGGCGGGCTATAAAATCATTGAGCATGGCAGGAATGGCTTTTTGCGCTTCAGTCTTAGTTGGGCGAATATCAAAGCCGATTTTGACATTGTCACAGATGCTGTTATAGCTGTGACCACCCTCGATCACGCCCAAATTCAGCGTGGTCTCAGGGATGACAAAGTCACTATTAGCAAAGCGCTGGTCTTGTAAGGCCTTTTGCAGGCCCTGTAAGCCCTTAATGGCATCAACTGCCAGTTCCATGGCATTGATACCAGCATGAGGGTTAGAGGAGTGACCACCTTTGCCCACAATTTCTATCTTGCGTGCCATCCATCCCTTGTGCGCGGTCACTGGCTGCAAGGTGGTAGGCTCACCAATAAGCACCAGATTAAAGTGGCTCTGTTTTAAGAGCATCTCGGTGCAGTCGAGGTAGGTGGCAAAAAGCGGTAGCATGCTTTTTACACTGTACTCGTACTTGAGCATGGGCCGCAGCTTTTGGATGTAGTAGCGGGTGAGCTCGGGGGAGATCTTGTACTCTAAAATAAGTGGGTACTTAGGGCTATTGCTCTGATAGTCCGCCGCAAAGAACTTGATAAAGTTTTGCGCGCCACTCATGGCGCCCTCTTCATCAGCGGTAAAGAGGAAGGACACCAGAGGCATATTGGCGTACTCGCCGTCATACTTTTTGGACAGCCTTTCAGCGTACTCCATCATGCAGGCTAAGAAGCCTTTCATGTCGCTCGTGCCACGGCCGTAGTAGAGACTACCCTTAGAGGTGACTTGCAGGGGCTTGTAAGACCACTCGGCAGCGTTAAAAGGCACGCAATCAGCGTGACCGCTTAAGAGCAGGCCCAAACCCTGTGGCTTTAAGCCCTGACTGCTTTGCGCTAAGAGCTGCTCGCGTTCATTAGCAGTAGGGAGGCGCTGCTCCTTGTCGTAGAAGGCGTCTACCAGCTGATTGTAGGTAAAAGTGTAGTTTAAAAGCAGCGCTGGGCTGAGCGCTAGCAGGTTGTACTGCTTGTTATCGTCACTAAAGACAATGGTGCCGTAGCCTAAAGCAGAGAAGAACTGTTGTACAAAGTCAATCAGAGGGCGATTGGTTGGACTTTTGTGAGGATCGTCGTAGGTGGAAGTATCAAACGATACCAGTTGGTCTAAGTTACCTCTAAGCGACATAAAGTTCTCCTTGGGCTGGCTGGGCAGTAGCTCTCTGAAACTGGGGGCAGCATAGCATAGCCCCTTAAGATCAGTTATCTTGCCAGCGGTGCCGCCAAGCCTTGTAATGTGCAGTTTTGGTGCAAATGGCGGAAAAATTTGCGTGCTGTGTTTTCTTTTGGGGCAAAGCCCGCTTTTTTCCCTGTCCAAAGGCCAGCAATTACGCTAATCTTAGCGCTACTTTGCGTTACTGTTCCTGCCTTATAGGTTAGAGCTGAGGCGCGATTTGCGTGTTTCCTGTAAGCCTCGGGCAAGCAAAAAATGTTGCGCCAGCTGAGCTTTGCGCTTTTCAGGGGCAGGAACGTGGTTCTCATGAGGGGCACACTGCCGCTCGGGAGTAAGTTTTACGTTGTTTTATCGTTGGCGTGGCTGTTTGCAGCGTATTGCTCTGCTCTGCACTGTACTGCCCTGCATTACAGTGCCTTGCTTTGCATTGCAGTGTATTGCACTGCATTGCATTGACCGCGCTGAAGCCGCCTGCTGCCTATACTGCCGTGAGGCAAGAGAGGTAGTGGTGCCACGCAAGGATTTCTCTTTTTATGATTAAGGTCGCCATTGTTGGCGCCAGCGGTTATGCCGGTGGCGAGTTAGTGCGTTTACTGTCCAAGCATCAGGATGTAACGCTGACCCATCTCTATGTCTCTGCTAACAGTGCCGATGCCGGTGCGCGTATCGACAGCCTCTATGGCAGCGTCTGCAATCAATGTGACCTCGTCTTAGAGCCTTTATCCTTAGAGCAAGCTAGCGCTGTTACGGATGCTGACTGTGATGTGGTCTTCCTTGCCACGGATCATAAGGTCAGCCACGACTTAGCACCTATCTTTATCGACAACGGCATTGTTGTCATTGACCTCTCTGGTGCCTTCCGCATTTCCGACTTAAACCAATTCAGCAAGTTCTACGGCTTTGAGTTTGGCGCCAAGCAGCGTGACTTAATGGTCGAGCGTGTCTACGGCTTAGTCGATTGGGTTAAGCAAAAGGATCTGCAGCAAGCACGTTTAATTGCGATGCCAGGCTGCTACCCAACTGCAAGTGAATTAGCTTTAAAGCCATTAACGGCAGCGAGTCTCTTAGATGAGTCCATGCCTCCGGTCATTAACGCCGTCTCCGGTGTCTCAGGAGCAGGTCGTAAGGCTAAGCTGAGTAACAGCTTCTGTGAGGTCAGCTTAAACGCCTATGGCCTCTTTACCCACCGTCACCTCATTGAGATTGAGGAGTATGTGGGCACTAAGGTGATCTTTAATCCGCACTTAGGTGACTTTAAGCGTGGCATCTTAGCTACGATCACGGCGCGTCTGCGTCCTCATGTCTCTGATGAGGCCTTAGAGCAGGCCTATACCCATGCCTATCCACAAAACTCGGTAGGGAGCAAAGAGCACTCTGCTTTAGCATGGGAAAAACAGTCGCTTGTGCGCTTAAAGCATGGTACGATTAAGCTGCACGATGTGCAGAACTTGCCTTTCTGTGACATTTCCTATGTTCGTGAGGGCGACTACATCGTGATCAGCAGCGCCATTGATAACTTATTAAAGGGCGCCGCTTCGCAGGCGATTGAGGCAATGAACTTGCACTTTGGTCTGCCCCGTGCGCGTTCGTTGTTATAGGACGCAGTGCTGCTTTAGCTACGGCAGAGTGAACCTGCCGCACCAGCCCAGAATAGCAGTCTTTGCCGCAAGAGCGCGAGGCTCTCTTTTAAGCTTGCTTTATGTTGGTTGTAACGTTCACTTCCCCACTTCAGGCCCTCGTCAAGCCTGAGGTGTTCTGAGCGCCAAGAGGCTGTAAGCTCCGCAGTAAGTGGCTCTTAGCTCTACACCGCTGCGCGGTGCTTTGCGGTTCTTTTTAGCCCCTGTTTTCTTCTTTAGCCGTGGGGCGCTCACTATCCACAGCGACTTAATCTCCTGATACTCGCCACTTGCTCGCACTTAAGTGCAGAAGAGGCAGAGGAGAAGGGGCGGTGGCTGTGGCCTTCAGTGTTGCCATGCTTGCCAGCGCACAGCGCAGGTGTGGCTTAGCAGGACAGAGTTGTGCAATGTTAGTCGTAAAACTTTCGGGAAAAGCTCTACACAATGAGCAAGCCTTAGGCGCGCTGTTTGGCCAGTTAAAAGCTCAAGGGCAACAAGCGCTGGTGGTGCATGGCGGTGGGGTCGAGGTCGATCAGATCTTACAGGCTCTTAACTTTACCTCTACCAAAAAGGACGGAATCCGCGTCAGCCCACGCGAGCAAATGCCTTATATCGCTGGTACCTTAGCAGGACAGTGCAATAAGCTCTTGCAAGGTGTGGCTATCAAAAGCGGCTTAAAAGCCGTTGGTATGCTGTGTACCGATTACGACCTGTGTACCCTTACCCCTTATGCTCCTGAGTATGGTCAGGTTGCTTCTTGTCAGGCGCACGACACCACGCTCATTAACTTACTCTTAAGTAAGGGCATTACCCCCGTTATTTCCTCCATTGGTTTAAACGCCCAAGGCGAGCTTTATAACATCAATGCTGACGAGGTCGCAGCGGCCTTGGCCATTGCTTTCCATGCGCCACTGGTGTTTTTTTCGGATGTGCCTGGCGTGTTAGACGGCAATGGTGAGGTCATTGACACCATTACCGAGGCTACGGCCCTTGATCTCATGCAATCAGGTGTGATCAAAGAGGGCATGGCCGTGAAGGTAAAAAACGCCTTAAACGTCGCGCATAGCAGCGGCGCTCCTGTCTTTATTGCCTCCATTTTTGACGAGCAAGCGCTCGCCCACCTCTCCACTCTACGACGAATTGGCACCACCCTCAGTGCTTAGTTTAAGTACTGAGCGGTGGCTGTAGCCGTTGGTGCTACCGTCGATGTCTTTCCACACTGCAAAGTAAAAGCTTGCTGCAAGCAGCGGTGCTTAGTCCGCAAAGGGCTAGGTGCTTTGCAGTGGTGGTTCTCTTTAGGTTTCTTCTTTTCCCTTTTTAGCTTTAGCTTTAGCTGTAGTTAGCGTCTTTTAGCGTTACGAGCAGTAAGAGTAAGCTGTCGCTGTAGCTGTGCATCTGATCTCTGTGCAGCATTGGAAAGCTCTCTTGAGCGCTAGTACCATTGCTGTCTTGGTAGCTCTTACTTTGCAGTGGGTGGTGGCACCGAGAGTAGTTTCACTGTTGCTCTGAGCCCGCTGTGGCTAGCTCTATCCATGGCGTAGCGCCCTGCTTTTTAGAGCGACTCTAACGGTGTTGCTTTTCTACCTTGTGTCATAGGACGCGGTGGCTGAGCTGAGCACTGCGCTGCATGCCGTCCCTAATAGCGGTGGTACCGAGGCGCAGTGTCAGAGCTCGCGACATAACAAGCCTTACCACCTCAGGCCGAGACAGGTGTTGTCAGGTACTAATGCTGCTGCTGTTACAGCGTGGCTGCGGAGTTGCTGCGGCTGCTAAGAGCACGGATTAGTGTTTTGGCCTCTTAAGGGCAGCGCCTTCAGCGCTGCTATGAAGCAGGGGCATGGCTCCTTTAGCTTTGCGCTGCGTCTTAAGTCTGCAAGGCCACGAGCTCTAGCACTCCAGCAAAGTCTGAGTCAGCGTCTGAGTCAGCGTTTGGCACCTTACTCTGGAGCACAGTGATGCTGTTGGCTCGTGCTGCTACGCGCATGGTGCACTACACTTGCGATGTAGAGGCAAGCGCTTCATGGGGGCCAACCTCTAGCTCCAAGCACCAATAGGCGCAGGCATTGACCGCAGCTTACTGGTGCATGGCAGGTAGTGGCTGCTACCTTAGTCGTAGCGTAGGGGCACAAGTTATGGCCCGCCTCTTAAGGCAGTTTAAGGCAGCATCATGCAGCAGCTGACAGTCAATAGCCTCAGTATACGCACTGTAGTACAGTAAGGCGTGACAAAGCGCAGCAAGCTGAGAGTAAAGCAAAGCTTGCTGCCACGGGAAAAGAACAGCGTGTAGAGAGAAAAGAGAGAGGACAGGCGCGGGACGCCACGAGAGGTGATGCTGCTTAAGATAGCCTTGGCGAGGATCTTAGCAGCTACGGATAAAACACCACAGTAACTGCCAGAGCGATGTGACGCTGCTGGAGTTGTTTTCCTTTAGCCCACTCACGTTTTTGCTGCAAATCCTTGGCTTTACTGTTACCAGTGGGCAGGGAATTGTGTACTCCCTTTTTGATGCAACAACGCAACGCGGAACTTTTCTCATGAGTACTGAAGAACAATCTGGTGCGGGCTCGATCGAGCATCAAGACACCGAGAACACCACCAACCAAAACGAGAGCAAGGCGGTGCCGAGGAATTTTGCGCCTATCCCTTCTATTAACTTAAACCCTGATCTCTTTCAGGGCGTGTCGGTTGACGACCTCTACCAGCATGCGATTAAGCTGCATGAGCGCAATAGCCTCAACACGCTGGAGCTGAACAAGATCGCGCAGGCCTTACAAGAGGTGCAGACGATCTTAACGGAGCGCAATCAGGACAACTTCACCATTCGGCAGGCACGTCTTTCTGACATCGACAGCCTCTACAACATGGTGAACTATTGGTACCAGCAGGGTGAGAACTTACCACGTGCGCGTGAGGATATCATTCGCAACATTCAGTCGTTTGCGGTCTGCGTGCGCAAGGGCGTGGTGTTAGGTTGTGCCTGCCTGTACGTTTACGATAGCGGCTTAGCGGAGATTCGCTCTTTAGGCGTCAATCCATCGATTCAGCGCCAAGGCCAAGGCCGTTCTATTGTGGAGTTTCTCCTGCATCGTGCTCAGCAGTACGACATCAAGAAGGTGTTTGTGCTGACGCGCAATCCTAAGTTCTTTGCCAAGGTGGGCTTTACTCTGACCACCCGCGAGGCGCTGCCAGAGAAGATCCTCAAAGACTGCGAGCATTGCCCAAAGCAAGACCACTGTGACGAAGTGGCCTATGAGATAAATCTCTAAAGAGACTTAAGCTCGCAACCGCGTTACGTTGTTTACTGTGAGGTTGGGGCTGAAAGGCTTAACAGGTAGTAGTAAAACAGCATCTTACATGGCCGCCAGAGCGCTAGCACCTCTAAGGACAGACTCCGCACTCCGATGTTATCGGCGCTAAAAATAGAGAGCGGCGAAGAGTGACGTGAGTGCCCATGAGTTTAAGGGGGCGGGCGCTGCTCAAGAGCACAGCCTCTGGGGGCATGCCGCCGCTTTGTTTGCTACCTTGCTTTGCTTAGGAACGATTTACTTAATAGATGACGGGATTTATGGCAAGCAAGCAAGCATGCATGCATGCCTCACCTAAGGTAAGCTCAGGCTAGAACACCCTTGATCTCGAGGTTTAGGTTGTTGTCAGCACCCAATACTGCATTCGTCAGTTATTAGAGCACTCATTCCTTAGCCTTGACGCTCCTCACCTTTACAGCTTTTACTTTTTCTTGTGAGCAGGTGCGCTCCTGAAGAAGCTTTAAGTCACCGCTCACCGCCAGTTTTGCCGAAAATGAAGATTACAAGAAAGACTTTTGATGAAGTCATGGTGCCATGCTATGTGCCACAGGACATGGTCTTAGAGCGGGGCCAAGGCTGCTACCTCTTTGATATGTCCGGTCGCAAGTATGTCGACTTTACTGCGGGCATCGCCGTTAACTGCTTAGGCCACAACCACAAGGGCGTGGTGGATGTGATCTCCAAGCAGGCTTCGCGCTTAATCCACGTCAGCAACATCTTTACGAACAACCAGACGCTGACTCTGGCCTCAAAGCTGGTGAAACTGACCGGCTATGAAAAGGTGTTTTTTGTTAACTCCGGTGCCGAGGCGAATGAGGCTGCACTGAAGTTAGCCCGCCGCGTCGCTTATGACGACTACGGTGAGGAAAAGTGCGAGATCATCTCCTTTGCCCACAGCTTCCATGGCCGTACCCTGTTCTCGGTGACAGTGGGTGGCCAGCCAAAGTACTCGACTGGTTTTGGCCCTGTGCCTGGTGGCATTACGCACCTGCCATTTAACGATATTGAGACCTTAAAGAACACCATCACGGATAAGACCTGCGCCGTGATGATGGAAGTGATCCAAGGTGAGGGCGGTATCTTACCTGCTGATCTCGACTTTATCCGTGCGGTACGTGAGCTGTGCGATCAGCACCATGCGCTCTTAATTTTTGATGAGGTGCAAACTGGTGTTGGCCGTACTGGTTCGTTCTACGCCTATGAGCAAGTGGGGGTGCGTCCTGATATCCTCACCACGGCAAAGGGCTTAGCTGCGGGTGTGCCTATTGGTGGCATTCTGACTTCGACCAAGATTGCCGCGCACTTTAAGCCAGGCACCCATGGCTCGACCTTTGGTGGTAACCCTTTAGCCTGTGCTGTGGGCTCGTATGTGGTCGATAAGGTCAGCGATCCAGCCTTCTTACAGCACGTCACGGATATGGGCGAGTTCTTACGGGCGGAGTTAGCACGCTTAAATGAGAAGTACCATGTCTTTAAGGACATCCGTGGCAGAGGCTTGTTAATTGGCGCCGAGCTCAATCCTGAGTATGACGGCAAGCTCGCGACGCTGCAGAAGCTGTGCACCAAGCATCAGCTGCTGTTACTGACGGCAGGCTCTAATGTACTGCGCTTAGTGCCACCTCTTATTATCACCAAGGCCGTGATCAAAGAGGGCATGAAGCTCTTAGAGCGGGCACTGCAAGATCTGCAGGCCGAGGCTCAAGCTTAAGCTGAAGCCAAAGCCTACAAGAGGCAAGTGCTAACGGGCACTTGTCAGCAAGCGCCAGCAGCGCCATGAAGCAGGCAGCGTTACACCAGCGCTGCCTGTTTTGCTTTTGGGGCACAGACGCTTGGAGAGAAACGGACTTCTCGGTATAGTGTGCTCTCTTGTAGACATTGCGTGCTCTGCGCCCTTGCAGAGCCTGCACAAGGATAAAGGTATAGTTATGGGCAAACCAGGTGCTACTGGCGTGAAGCGTATTTTTAAAGCGGCTATCTACAGCAAGCAAGGCCTCAAGGCAGGCCTTAAGTATGAGGCGGCCTTACGCCAAGAGCTGGCGCTGGGTATTGTGCTGACATTGCTGGCGTTTGCGGTAGCCGAGAGCACGGTTGAGTTTTTACTGTTAGTGCTGTTACCGTGGCTGACTTTTGTGGTGGAGATTTTAAATTCGGCGATTGAGGCGGTGGTTGACCGCTTTGGTGATGAGTATCACGAGCTCTCGGGACGGGCAAAGGACTTAGGCTCAGCAGCGGTTATGGTGATGCTGTTTTTAACCGGTTTGACGTGGCTAGCTATTCTCATCTGGTAGCACTCATAAAGCTGCTGTCAGTCACCTCTGTAGTTAATGACGTCGCAGTGATGCCTAAGCCGTGACCTGCACGCAGACACGGCTATTTGAGAACCGCTGAGACAGTGTATTGCTGTGACCACGTAGCTGCAATTGCGCTGATAACCCTGTCACTACGCCTGTGTGGCTGGTATAGTGAGTGGTACATCATGCAGCTGTTGCTGCGCCGAGGCCGCCGCTTATCTCTGCCGATATAAGTGGTATGCTTCTTCACACATGCGCTGACGTGACCAGCTGGACGCTGCTTTTGCCTTGTACCGGTATAGTCGTCCTTGTCGCACGTAGCGATAAATAGCACACCTAGACCCATACACCGTGCTCTAGCATGCAGCTGAGCCCGTGCGAGAGGTAAACGCGAGGCCTGCTCTGTAACAGTACAGAGTTGCGCCGTGTGAGCCTATCTTGTGGTCTACCCTTAAATAGGCGACCTTTCATGTCACGTCTGACCAACCAGCAATTGCTCGCTTTGGTGCCAGAACAATGGCGGCAGCAAGCTAAGTTTAGTTATTCCAAGGTGCAGGACAAGTACACCGTCTATTTGTCCGAGGGTTTTGATTACGATCCCCAACTGCAGCGTACCAAGGAAAAGCGTAAGCTTCTGGGCTACATCAAAAAGGGACAATGGGTAATTAGTGCCAAGCTTGCGCATGAGCAAGAGCTAGCTAAACGTGATCAGCAAATTGATGATTTGCTGCAGAGCTTTGATGAGATGGCCGCACTACAGGTGCAACAGCAGGGTGTTCCTACCTTGCAGCAAATGCAGGCTTACTCCCAGCAGCAAGCGCAAAATCTAGCGCTGCATAGCGAGGATCTACAACTGATGCAAGAGCATCAGTTGCAAGCTGAGGCTTTGGCTTTTAACTTATCGCAGTCGATGTTAAGCCAAGCTGCCTCTGTAGCCACAGAAAAAGTGGTGTCGGCTATCCAAGCGTCATATAGCGGGAGTGGCCAGCCTTTTGGTGACGAGAGTGATGTCATTGCCTCTCCTGTCACCATCGTCAGGCTGCTCTCAGGTGGCGTCGACATGTCGCAGTTTGCCTCTGATTCTGCTAACAAGAAAGCCGCCTCTAGCCTTACATCATCACAAGACGCCTTTTCTGCTGCTGTCGCTGCGGTTGCTGCCAGTATTGAACAGAGTACAGCTCCTAAAGCCCCTGCTGCACCAGAGCCAGCCCCAGCCCCAGCTCAGCTATGGATTGACTGCACGACCTTACCTGATTGGCAGCAGGCGGTTCATGAGTTCTTTATGTCTAAGGCCATGGAGCAGGCCGAGCTTGCAAAGATGGAGGGCGAGGTGCCTGTAGGGGCGGTGCTGGTCAATGACTCCGGTGAGATCGTAGCTACGGGCTATAACCTAACCATTAAGATGCATGATGCCACTGCCCATGCCGAGGTGCGCGCGATTCGCGCTGCAGGTACCATCCTGAAAAACTATCGGCTTAACGCCCTCACTCTCTATGTGACCTTAGAGCCATGCTGCATGTGCGTAATGGCCGCAATCCATGCCCGCATCAAGGCCATTGTCTTTGGCACACCTGATCCTCGTACAGGTGCGTGTGGCTCGGTGTTTAATCTCAGTGGTGATATCCACCATAACCACCATTTGCAGGTCATTGGCAATGTTTGCCAAAAGGAGTGTGCGCAGCAGTTAAGCTCCTTTTTTCAGCACAAGCGCGACGAGGAGCGCCAGCGTAAGTCCCAACTGACGCCAGAGCAGATTGCCGCTAAAGAACAAGCCGCAGCTGACAAGCAGCGCCGCCAAGAGTTTAAGCAGGCCAAAGAGGAGCGTGCAGCAAAGAAGCGTCGTAAGCGTGAGGCAGTTTTGGCTGCTCGTGCTGCTCAGGACAGTGAGGCGCCAAAGGATCCAGCGTCGCAGGATAAGTAGCTTTTCAGCTGTAGCCTTGCAGTTGTAAAGTAGGGGGAAGCTTAGCGTCTGGCCCGCTACGTGGCCTTTGCTGTAGCTCTGTCCCGCCAAGCGTCATGCCTGTGTGTTGCGTGTCATTGTGCTGCTACGTTGTGGCTGCTCGGTCTTTACGGCTACTCTGAGAAGAGGCATCACGCTCTGTACTTCTGCGCATTGCGCCTGCTCGCGCTGCTTGTGCTCAGCGGCGCTGTTGGTACCTCATAAGAGACAACCTCCATTGCCTTGAGAGCCTGCATTAGCTGCAGCACCGCTATAGGCGCCATCTCTACTACCAGCACAACAGCAGAGCTCGCTGGTAACACCGGCGTCAGCATCGGCATCATCATCATTAGCAGCTGCGGCCCTGTACACGTCCGCTCTTAGGAGTAGGGGGGACAATGTGGCTCCTTGGCGCTGGATCCATGGCGCTCACTTGCGGCATTTCAAAGGTGAGCTTCTGTGCTTTTGTCACGACAAACCGCGCATTTATTACCGCAAGTAGCAGGTTACCAAGCTTACCTTGACCTCAGTAGCAGGCCAGCGAGGCCACCATTAGCAGCTATCCCCTGTACCACCTTTTGTCTGTGTACTCGGCACACCCTTACTCACTTCCCCTCACTCCACCCCATAAATGCCATACCAGCGAACCTAAGAGAGACCCGCGCAACTCCTAGCAGTAGCAGCAATCTCATGCCTTAGGGTGATTAAGATGCGCAACACCAGCTTGTAAACGCTATAGCTGCCTCTTGCAGCACTAACCACCAAACACCAAGGGCCAGAGACGCACACTATGAGCACCATAAAGATATGGTGGGGGTATGTTAGCGGGGGGCATAAAGGCCATATTGCTCGTGTGTAGGGGGCCGCGCGCTGCTGTGGTGCGGTGTGTCATATACTCGACAATACTCGCGCCGTAACTGTTTCACCACGCTCTACCACTCTCCTCCACGTTACACCACGGCCGCTCCAAGCACCTTCTGCCTTTATCTAGACTTCACTTACATGTTAGGTTTCAATAGTGCCTGCGCTGTGGCTACGAGACAAGGGTGTTTAACTAGGAGCGTGGATACCTATAAAGCCCGTATTTTGGCCAGCAAGAGGGACTTAGCCCGATCTTGGTGGGGAACCACAAACTAAGCATGCGTAAGCGCCATGGCGCGAGCGCTCTTAGTATCAAGAGTGCCCCCTTTGTGACAAGTTATACACACCACAGTTGTTGTTAGCATGCATGCTGCAAAAGGAAGAGGTAATGCTCTGTTGCTGTGCGATAACGGGGATCATTCAGCAAAAAACATAGTTCTTGGGATCTAAACCCTGTGATCTCAAGGGCACCCTATAAACCTGCGAGAGACACTTCTGTGCACTTGTGTGCGGATTTGTTTCGTAACACAGCAGGAGAGCAGGTTTATATCATGTCGAGATTTTGCGCTTTTGCCTCCGAGGTTGTTCACGAAGCTCTCCCTTGGTAAGGGCGCTCCGTGCCAAGGTCATAAAAGGGACAAAAGCACATGCACTGGTATCTGGCTTTATCACTGCGCACTAAGCTCGTCTTGAGCTTTGCTTTGGTTATCCTGTTCACCTTAATCATTACCATCAGCGCGCTGTGGTCAATGCAGAATTACCGCAATGTCGCTGACTTCTTCCATTGGACGTTAGCTGAGCGCTATCAGCGCGTGGAAAAGGCGTTGGTGGCTACCCTCCAAACGGAAGAAGATATCCTCATCTTCATCAACGACTACCAAAACACACCTACCGTCCTGCCTGCTGCCGAATCCAGTCTCAAATCCTTAAAGCAATACTCAGATAACTTGCAAATGGCGCGTTTTCCTACCGAGATCGGCGCCGTTAAAGACAGCTCTGAGCAAATCATTGCGATCTTTAATGACAAGGTCAAGCCCTTAGTAATGCAAGGCAATGTTGAGGAGGCTACTAAGGTCTACGTCAATGAGCTGATTCTCCTCTTCTCCCGTTCTACCTCCAATGTCAATAAAGTGCGTGCCGCACAGATTGATGAGGTCTTAGGCCATGCTGAAGACGCTGCTTCTGTTGCCCCAATGTTTTTAGTGAGCATTGTGGCCGCGATCTCTGTCGTCATCTCCTTGCTGATCGCCACGCTTACTGCCTCGTACTGCAAAAAGGCTATCTACCTCATTGGTGAGGGCGTCAAGCGCTTAGAGCAGCAAGATCTCAATACTCCACTGGAGATGGACTATTACGATGAGTTTGGCCGCTTGGCCAAAGTCATGGAGAGCCTGCGCTTAAAGCTCAATGAGGTCATCAGTGAGATCTTTGCCGTGAGCAATGCCTCGCAAAAGGCCATGAATACCATGGTTAATGACATGGAAAAGCTCTCGCAAAATGCTAAGGATGCTGAGTCGCGTGCCTTAACGGTGGCTGCCTCTTCTGACGAAATGGTTTCCACTACCCGTGAGATTGCCGCTAGTTGTGAGCAAGCTACCACGCTCTCTGGTCAGTCGCGTGATATCACCTCCGAGGGTATCGTTAAAGCAAAGGGCACCATTGCTGACATCAATCAGCAGTCTGATCAGACCAAGAACGACAGCAAGCAGATTGCGACCATGATTAACCAGTCGCGCAGCATCTCCTCGATTGTGGGGACTATTGATGAGATTGCCTCGCAGACTAACTTACTGGCCTTAAACGCGGCTATTGAGGCGGCACGTGCCGGTGAGGCCGGTCGTGGCTTTGCGGTGGTGGCAGATGAGGTGCGCGCTCTTGCCAGTCGTACCAGCTCCTCGACCAATGAGATTGTGCAAATGGTCTCGTTGATCGAAAAGGACGCCAATCAGGCTACCCAGTCAATGGAGCGCTCCATGTCTGATATGGAGAGCATCGCCAAAGAGACGTCCAGCCTTGAGGATGTCTTTGGTGAGATTTTGAGTCACGTCAATGAGGTGGATACGCAAATCACCCAGATCGCTGCTGCGGTAGAGGAGCAATCGACGGCTACTGCTGAGATCTCCCAACACATGCAGTCGCTAAGCAGCATCGCCCAAGAGGTGGCACAGGTCGCACAGACAACTACGTCTTCGCTGCAAGATTGCACCAAGGGCATTGATCAGCTGCAGCTCAAGATGAGCAACTTTAAGCTCTAAGCTGAGCCTTGTTCCTGATGTTGACAAAAGAGGTGGTTGTAGCGTTTGCAGCCGCCTCTTTTTGTTTTGGAGGTAGTAAGCAGCCTTATCATCATGAGCAGCAGAATCATCTTGCTGCCCGTCAGCGTGCTGTAGGATCGCGCCTAAAGCTAATTTAGCTGGCGCTGAGCGGCTTTACTTTAGCGTGGGTGTTGCAGTTAGGTAGGCATTGCTCTGGGGCTCTAATGTTGTTTGCCCTAATCTTTGCGCTCTACGCAAAGGTTGGTTGATACCAAAGCGTAACCTCACACCTTGAGGTAAGCCGTGGTTAGGGCATTTTATGTTAGCCACCTAAAAGTATAGTGGGGGCTCTTTTGCGGGCGCGTTCGCCGAGTTGGCTTTGCTGGAGCCTAATCTCCTGCTCACGCTGCTATCATGGGCTTTTGCGCTTACTGCCGCCAAGCGGTTACTGCCGCTGGGTACAACCATAATCTTCATAATCTTAGGTGGCCGCCTCAATTGTTGTGACGCCGCTTATCTCCACTTACGCGCATAAGCTCCGTAGCCACCTCTGTCGTCTTTGTCCTTTGCCTTAGCGGGCCACTGCAGAGTCAAGAGCATATCTCTGCCCTTTTGCCCCGCAATAGCATGCACTACCATGCACCATGATCTCCCTCTGTGTGAGGGGCTTTTGCAACAAGACCACGGGTATTTTGCTCAAAGATCCCTAAACATGCCATAATGAGGGCGCTTTTGCGGCAGCGGTAAGCTGCACTTATCGCTGCTCCCGCTCTTGAGTGGGATCAGACTGAGGTAAGCTCTCCTTGCTGTTGTCCGCTACTGTAAGAGTCTGTTTCTGCTTGCAGAGACCACTTTTGCTAAGAGTAAAGCTGCACTAAGTAGGTGTTTACCATCAAGAGTGCGTACTTGCTGTTGCTATGTTGCTGCGGCGAGCTTCGCTTACTGCCTCTTTCTGCGCTTTTAACTGATCATACGCACTCTCTGTGGCTGCGCTTTGCGCTCACGGTTCGGAGTAGGCTCTCATCTTGGGTAGAGGCTGCTTGCAGGGGGGCGGGCGCTGTAAGGTTGCACGCCAGCAGGATTTCCTCATGGTCGCTTATTGACGCCCTGATGCCGCAGCTGCACTGCCCACTGTGCTCTCTAATGGTGGTAATGAGCCAGAGAGTTCCTCTGTCTGCACAGAGGGCCGCTATCCGGTAGTCTCAGGTATTATCTTGCTGGGTGATAGCTGTGCCTCTTAACAGAGGTTAGCAGAGGATGCCGCAGTAAGTGCTACCACACTTACCACAAAGCGAGCGTCTCAAGCAGCTTGGGTGCGGAGTAGAGTGCACTGCACTTTGCGCTTTTGCCTAGTGCCGCCAATGTGGCGTTAGCACTTGCTGCTGCTTGCTGCTACTGCTGCTGCTGCTTGCTGCTACTGCTGCTGTGGTAGGGGGCTGCTTTACGTTGCTTCAGTCAAATGGCTTAGTTGCTGTGGCTTTGCTCTCTTAGTTCTTAGGCTGTGATGCTGCTCCTTTGTAGCTCACAACAAGCAATGGTCTCTTTGTTGGTGTTATGGGGTAGGTATGAGCTCGTCGTCACACGATCAGCACGATGATATCAATCGCCAAGATCAGGACGTCGTTTCCTTGGCCATGGAAATCAACGAGGAAGCAACCCCACACGATCCGACGTCATCTTCCCCAGCTGCCCCTGACTTACCTTCCTTAGGCTATACGGGATCGCTGCGTCTGCTGCCTTATCTGGTGCCAATGGAGCAGAGTCCTCACGTCACGCCAGATGACCTCAATGTTAAAAAGGTAAAGGACGATCCTAACCCGATCTTTGTTCCCGTGGTGCGCAACGTCGATGATGCGCTGATCCAGCACTTACCACAGCTCGTCGATGAGAACCGCAAGTCACCTTTTAACCTTTACGCCTTACAGTCGTACTATTTACAGCAACACCTGCCAGAAAACACGGGTGATGTCGCCGCTGTACGCTTCTTTTTGTTGCGTAACTCTTCGTTCTTTGTCGACAAGACCAGTCTCTTAAAGGAGTGGCTGCAAGAGCCTAACGGCTGCGACTATATTCTGCGTCCGCAGGGCTTTGGTAAGACTTCGTTCTTAGACCTGCTGCAATGCCTCTATGAGGGCCGCCACGAACTTTTTAAGGACACCTATTTAGAGGACAACTGGGACTGGCAGCAAGAGCCAACCACTGTCTTGCGTATTGACTTTGGGCAGGCTCTCAATTACGAGAAATGGCCTTTTGCGCCACGCCATGAAGGCGCTTGCTCCGCCACAGATAGCCTCGTCTGCGCTAGCATGAGCTCTTTGCCGATGAACGACACCGCCTTGGTGATGCCTGTTGAGCAAAGCAATGCCTACGAGCAAATGCGCGAGTCCTTTCGGCAAATGAAACAAGACGAGCCTGAGGCTCTGGCTGATCTTGACCAGCCTAAGCCAGAGGCTAAGTTGCCTTTTGCCACCCGTATCTTTAACCTCTTCTACCGCGAGTGCACCAAGCTTACTGCCGCCCAAGCGGCCAATGTCGCACGCCACAAGATTCAGCAGCTGCAAAGTAAGCTGTGGCAAGAGCGCCCTGCCGTCCTCTTTACGCCAGAATTTGCCGTCGAGCTGAAAAAATTGGGCTTAAAGATTGAGGACTTGCAAGAGCATAGCGACCTGCTGCAAAGCCCGCTCTTTAGTGACGATGAGGTAGCAGCAGCGGCTGCGGCCAGCTTACTGACCTCAGAAGAGCTGGATCTTAAAGAGAAGATCGAAAAAATCGCCAGCGGCGAATCTTTAAAAGAGATCTTAGGTGTCGGCTCTACAGTCGATGATATGGCCGCCTTTACCGATCTCACCGGCTTAGATGAGAGCTTTGCCCATATCTCCAGCTGGGCTCCCGAGCGTACTGCGCTGGTGCAAATTTCCCAGCTCTTGCGGGCCTGTGCTCAGCACTCGCGTGTGCTCTTAATTGACAACATCGATAGCCCGTTGTGGGAGTGCCTCTCCAATTGGGAGCAGTTTAACCAGCGCTCCAAGTTTATTAACGCGCTGCTGACGGTCATTAACCGCTATCGCTCGGCCTTTGTGCGCATTGTGATCACGGCAATCATGCCGGTGACGCAATTTGTCAATCCGCGTTTACCTCTGCGCAGCTCGCCGCTGCCTATTAGCCATCGTTTTAGCTGCACTACTGCTGGCAGTTACTTTGGCTTTACGCTCGATGACGTGATGCGTCGTCTCTACTACTGGATTGAGCACACCCAGTGGCTAGCTAACGGTGATCAGGCATGGCTCACCGGTGATAGTTCGCGTCCATACCTGACGAAGGAAAAGATTGCCGAGACTTTAAAGCGGCAGTATGGCGGCTATAGCTTTGATCATGGCCAAACAGAGGTCTTAAACCCTGTCTCGGTGATCCTCTACCTGCGCAACCCAGGCTACGAGCGCGTGACTTTTTGGTCTAACGATTACCAGCCAATGATGCGCTACCTCATGTACGGTGCACGCCTTAACCTCCGTACCTTCCTTGAGCGCATGGCGGAGCTGGCAAACAATCGCGGCTGGCTGGTACAGCGCCAAGAGTGGCATTATGACGAGTACACCATTCCAGCTCTGCCAGTAAAGCCGGTATTAGAAACGGTAGCGGAGAATCAAGGACGCCGTGTCTACGATCTTGATGTCAGCAAGGCTGTTTTCCATGTGCGCGATGGTGATGTTACTGACTTCCAGCCTGTGGTGTACCCAAATTGTGCCTACGATAAGAAGCCATGGACAGGTGAGCACGACCTCATTGCCTTCCCTTACGCCGTAAGCCCATATCTGCCATTGGTGGATCTTTCCTCGTTACCAGTTGCTGCTGAGCTGTTGCGCGTGAATGGCTTTACCTACTCTGCGCGTTATAGTGATCTCTTGGACTACTATCGCTGCCGTGGTGTGATTCCCTCTAATGTGATCACGGAGACGGTGTTGCAGGCTTTAGGAGCCAGCAAGCGCATGATCGAGGCGACCCATGAGGATCAAGAGCAAGAGGCCAAGCCTAAAGGTTTTGATATCGAAACGGCCAAGCAGTTTTTTGCGGAAAATCGCGTTGAGCCTATCAACGATAGCGAAATCCGTCATCAAAAGATGAATTATGAGTCAGTGGTGAACTACTTTAAAAACAAGCAGAAAACCACCCCGCTCACTGACGAAGAAAAAAGCATTCTTGAGCAGTACGAAGACGAACTGCGCAGCATCTTGGTGCTTGAGTTGGCTGTGCACAAGAAAAAGCAGAAAGAGCAGCAACAGCAACAGCAGCAGCAACAGGCCATGTCAGACCAGTCGGGCGCGTCGTCGCTGCTGCCAGCTCCTGTAGGCGAGGCTAAACCAACGGCTGCGGCCAGCATCGACCCACTTGCCGTCAAGACTCCTTACTCGGTAAAGCAAAGTGAGCAGATCAAGGACGGGGTGGCCATCAACCATGAGCAGCTCACGGCTTTGAGCATTAAGGACGATGTCGTCCAGCGTCAAGAGCAGATCCAACAGGAGCAAGCACAAAAGCAGCAGAAAGCTCCAGTGCAGATCAGTGCCCTCTCGCGTGGTTTACGTGATCAGATTTACGTGTGGGCGCAAGCGCGCAAGCCAGAGAGCTTAAGCGATATCGCTAACCTCGACGCTTTACATGAAGCAAGTGAGGACACAGACGCGCCTCATGATCGCGTCGAGACCGGTATTACTGATTTAAGCCCTGAAATGCAGCACCGCATGGATCTGTTGCAGCAAGCACGGGACCAGTTTGCTGCTAATGCTGATCCCCTCCAGCGCTTAGAAAAGATGCAGCAAGCACGCATGGCGCAAATTGCCACCATGCTCGAGGAGCGCCATGCGGAGCAACAAGCGGCGGAGCAGAGAAGAACGCATGCGGAAAAGGGCCAAGAGGAAGAGGTGTTGGTGAGCACCTCGGTCTCAGAAGAGCCGGAGGCTCATAACCAGTATCTTTTTGAGATCTTGAGTGAGATCGCCGCTCAGCACTCCTCGGCCCAGCACCAGATGCAGGAGAATGTCGCCTTAAGTGAAAAGACGCGGCAACAGCTCTCTCTAGAGCAAACGGTGACAACGGCGTATACCGCTGCTATTAGCTGTTTGACCATGATTAACAGCACCATTTCCGCCGCTTTAATGTACGTCGAGCTGCGTGAGGCGCTGAGTGTCGACGCTAATGGCGTCTATCAACCAATTACGCTGAAGAGTGAGGACGGGGATAAGGCCAAAAAAGGCACAGGCCGTGGCCGTAAAGCCCGTACTAAGAAAGCCAGCGCTGCGAGCAAGGAGGCTGCTGCTGCGACTACAGCGCCAGCGCCGTCTGTGCCCGAGGCCGCAACCTCAGCTGCTTCTGCTGCTACAGCGGCCAATGATGCGGCTCAGGATAGACTGCAGCGCTATCAAGCTGAAGACGATGCGCTCAATAAGGCCTTACAGCAAAGCCTCGCTCATGAAGTGGACATGACCGCCGAGGCAAAGCAGATGGCCGATAGTGGCGGCACGCCTAAGGTGACGGCTGCTGAAAGTACGCTGATGCACCTGTCGCCAGAGCAGCTTGAGCATGCCATTGGGGTCATGGCCGTTGAGTCCAGAGAAGAAGTGCTGATGCAAGCCCGTGCTTTTTATATGGCGATGGGCGCTAAGGTGCAACTGCTGGAGAACCGGCCGCATGAGCGGGAGCTGACGCAACTGGGCTATGGTGAGCTCAATCTCTACCAGATGCTCGCGGCTTTAGGCTATGTCCGCATGCGTCGTGAGCAGAACAAGTATCTGCGCGCTTATGTGCACAATGATGAGAGCCGCCTCACGCTGCGCTACGTGATGATGCGTAGCTTCTTTCATAATGAAAAGTACCTTGAGGCGTGGGACGCAACTCTGCATCAGATCCGCGATCAGGATTTCATGGCCAAGTTTGACATGCAGCAGTTGCTGAAGTTTCTCAACGCCATTTTGGAGTCATTTACCATTTTGGTGACCACGGAGATCACTCCGGCGCTGCTCTGTCAGCTCTTTGCAATGTGGTTTGCGCTCAATATGGAAGAGTCGATGATGAGCAGCTATGTGCTGCGCATTTCGACGCGTCCGATTGTGGCTCCACGGCCTGACATCCTAGCGGCGGCCTTAGCCTTAGAGCATGCGCAGAAGATGGGCTTTAACCTTAAGCCCGAGCTGATTCCGTACTGCCCTGAGTTTTACTCGCCAGAGCACCAGAACATTACCTTTGTGGTGAACAATAAAGAGGCAATCGTTCTTGAGATTGAGGTGGTGCGTACTTTAGGGGCGGTGCCATTGGCTTTAGCGCAGGTGTGCCAGCGCTTACGTGAGGCGCAGACGCCACTGGAAAACGCTTTTGGCGTGCACTATGAGCACATTAAGCACTTACGGGTGCGTAAGATCGCCATTATCTGCTACGTCAACCGTGACGTCTGCCGTATTGTGTTGGCGCGCTTGTTCTCGGTGACGGAGCCTGCACAAAATTAAGCTGGTGCTGCCTTAAAAGAAGCAGTTACGGCTGCACCAGCGCTTAAACCACCACCCGCACCCACGCTCTTGTCAAAAGAGATCAACCCACTGGTGATCTCAAAGCAGCGGAAGGGCTCAATCTCTGCCGCTGCCGGAGAAGTGGCGTCAGTAGCGTCACTGCCGTGGAGCCATGGATGAGCGCTTTACCATAGACTGCGCTGGAGGGGACAGCTTATGGCTGCGTCGGGAGAGGCTCACTCGGGCTTTTGCCGCTGCTTGCTTCGGGGAATGCTGGTGCGGGCGCTGGTGCAGGCGACGGCTGCGCGTTGCTTTCGCAAGCTTGCGCTTATGCCCTGTCCACGCCCACCTGCTTATAATTCCTCAGAGGTGATTGCAGTACGCTGTGACTTTTTGGCTCTCCTCAGAGTTTGGTGGATAGGGCACCAACACTACTCCAAAGTTGGTCACGCAAAACGCCATCACATGGGGGGCCATGCTTGATCGCAGGGCGCTGCTGCTTTTTGGTATCCACCAAACTCTGAG
>JAHLFE010000216.1 GCA_018884035.1 Candidatus Anaerobiospirillum pullicola | reverse complement strand
GACTTCTGTCGGACGCTGGACACGTGTCACACACGAAGTTCAGTAGTGATAGGAAACCGCCTTGGTACCGAAAACGGTATGCCAGGTGGTGTGAGAGCCGGCTGCTGGCTTATGAGCCAGCAGCGGCTACTCGATTAGCTCACCTAAAGCAGCACCCACACAAAACCAGAGCAGTGCAGAGCATTGCTTTTCAGTGCAGAGCAGATCATTGCAATGCAGCTTTTCTGTCTCTATCTCTGGGCAGCGATTGGGCTCTACTCAGAGTTTGGTGGATAACGCAATGTATCTTCACACCTGTAAGCAAGCACATACGCTGTGGTTATGGCGTTTAGCGTGACCATCCTTAGAGTAGTATTGGTGCCATTCAACCAAAATCAGAGTATAGCCGCATCTTGCAGCCATTCTCTAACACCAATATCTACCCACAGCGTCACTCTTAATGAAAATTTAGGTTCTAGTGTGCAATTCATGGGGTGCCATGTAAGAAGGATGGTGGGCATGCCAAGGAAGTGCCTTCAAGGTGCGTGCTGCCAAGCAGGTTCGCTTCGAAGTTTTTATGTGGCTACGTTGTGGTATCCAACAAACTCTGAGCATAGCCCAAATGCAGTACCCCATGAATTGCACACTAGAACCAAAATTTATGATGGCGGGCCCATCTTCTACAGAAGTCCCTACCGCCGAGTCAGCATCCCCGTACTCTCCTCTTTACAAGCTACCGCCCCGTGTTGCTTGGCACAGAGCAACTCAGGGCAATAATGACCACACCGCCACAGTCCACACCAAGTAACAGCAAAAGCTGCATTAGGCAGCAAGCAGCAGCAGCTGCTGCTGCTGCCGCAGCTAACACAGCCGCAGGCACCAGCCCTATGGCCGCTTACCGCTGGTTGTGACGGCTGCCACCAGCCTTGCGCTATCAGCTCAGTCCATGGTGTGCAGGCGCGCTGCTATATTATTGCTACTGCTCTCTTCTTGAGGACTGTGGTCGTTTCCTGACGCTACGCTCCCTAATGACGCTGCTTGGCTGCTATCTCTAAAGCAGCCTGAGGTGAGGCAGCAGCTTGTGCCGCTGGAGAGTTTGGATGCAGCTTGCTATGTAATCCCCAAAGCAACAGTGTCAGCGACAACGCCGCACTCACAATGAGGGCTACAGACAAAGGCACCATTGAGCGCTCGCCCATTAAGCCCACCAGAGGAGAGGAAATCGCACCAAAGAAAAAGCCCATTACCCCAAAGATACCAGTAGCAGCACCAGCACCGCCGCAGCGAGACTCAATGGCAATAGCAAAGCCTGCGGTCTGCGTGGCACCACCAATAGCAACGTACACGCAGAGGATCACCGCGACGAGCACCACTTGCTCGATTCCCAGCACAATGACCGCCACCAGTGCAAAGCCCATTGCGATCTGAATGAGCAATGACCACACCACGATCTTACGCTCGGCCACCCGCTTAGCTAAGCGTCCTGTTAAGTTAGCCACCACCGAGAGCATAATGGCATTAAAGCCAAAGATCATGGCATACCCCACAGGGCTCAGACCAAAGATCACCTGAAAGATGAAAGGTGACGAGGCCAGATAACCGGCAAAGCCGCCCATAGTGACGCCTAAGCCTAAGCTCAGCAGTAAGAAGCGCTTGTTCTTGAGCTCATGGAACATATTGCTCATGGTTGAGCCCAAAGTCGAGCTGCGCGCGTCAGGAGGTAACGTCTCAGGAAAGAACTTGCTGGAGGTGAGGATGAGAAACACTCCCCACAAGCACAAGAACACAAAGAGCATCGGCCAATCGAAAAAGGCCACAATAGCCGAGCCCACAATCGGCCCTAAGATTGGTGCCAAGCTGTTTATGGTCATCAACAGCGCTGTAAATTGCGTTAAGCGCTGACCTGAGTAGATATCACAAGCTAAGGTTCGTGCTAAAACCACACCACCGGCACCGGAGAAGCCCTGTAAAAAGCGCATCACAATGAGCTGGTGAACATTGGTGGCAAAGGCACAGGCAATAGAGGCTAAGGCAAAGACCGCAAGGCTAATGAAGAGGGGCTTTTTACGGCCATAGGCATCAGAGATAGGGCCGATAAAGAGCTGACCTAAGGCTAAGCCTAAGAAGCATGTGGTAAGAGACAATTGCACTTGCGCGGCAGAGGCGTTGAGCTCAGCGGTAATAGCAGGTGTCGCTGGCAGGTAAATGTCGGTACAGACAGGGCCAAAGGCAGCCAGCATGGCCGCCATGATCACCACTGACCATTGCACCTTATTGCTGTTGCGCATATCTGCGATGCGCTGACGAATTTGTGTGGAGACAGGATCAGTTGCCACAGGGGCCGATGCAGGGGACGCTGAAGCAGCTCCCGCAGAGGACGGAGAAGAAGAAGAAGAAGAAGAAGAAGAAGAGTCAGACTCAGTCTCAGCCGCAGCTTGCCTAGCAGCACTCACCTCAGCACTGGCTTTGGCAGCAGTACTGGTTATTGAGCTAATTGTGGCAGAAATACTACGCGGGGTCGTACTCTCAGGATGTGCTGGAGCAACTTCTGTGGCTGGGGTTGAGGATGGGGTTAACGCAGCAGCTGGCTTGGATGCTTGAGGGGTAGACGCCATACTGCACCTCCTATAGCGAGCAGCCCTGCTCACAGACATGCAACAATAAGCGTCTGAGCACGACTGCGGTCGCGGCCATACAGGCTGACAGAATCAGGTACAGCACCACACAGGTTACAGTCCTGTTTCTACTACCTGTTAGCTACTGTGCTCACGGGCCGACACGGAGCACAGGGAAGCGTTATGGAGTGGCGTGGAATGGAATGGTGTGGAGTCTCTTTGAATTGGTAAGAATGGGCCTCAGGAGTGACAGCAGTGAAAGATGCCAAGAAAGTTTGCTTCACGCAAGAGGGCTCCACACTGAAGTGCTACCAGACAAGGCATAAGCAAATGGGGCTAATCACAGCCAGTATGTTCTCTGCCCTTATTGTGTAACATCTCAAAATGGAGCTAACGCCCCACCATTACGTGGAGTGCACACAGCTATCACGAGAGTGTACTAAGGCAAAACAAACAGCTACTCTTAGCTTTGAGCCTCCGGCGGCTTGCGATGAATTGGGTGCGTGCTGTTGTCGCTTAAAGCGCCCTCTTCTGCATGCAGGTCAATCTCGATATCGCGTAAGGTCTTGATTCTTAAGCCAACCACAAAACACACATAGGCCAGCACGGAGCTGACAAGCATACAGAGGATCTGTGGCACCATTGAGTGCTCCCCCATTAAGCCCACCAGTGGCGAGGCAACCGCACCAAAGAGGAAAGTCAGCACACCAAAGATACCTGAGGCCGAACCAGCACCACCGGAACGGGCACCCATCACTAAACCAAAGCCCGCAGTTTGCGCTGCACCCATCATCGAGACGTATACGCACAAGCAAGCCGCCACCACGATGATGTTCTCAAGGCCCATAAAGACAACAGCCGCCATGATGAGACTGACAAGAAATTGCACCGCTAAGCAGACCTTAACGATGATCTTCTCTGAGACACGGCGGGAGATCTTACCGGCAATATTGGCCACCACCGAGATGATAATGGCATTGACGGCGAAGATTAAGGCATAACCCACAGGGCTTAAGCCAAAGATGACTTGGAAGATAAACGGCGATGAGGAGAGGTAGCCAAAGAAGCCGCCCATGATAAAGGACATCGAACAAGCCAGCAGCAGAAAACGCATGTTAACAAGCTGATGCAGCATGTCCTTTACAGACTCGCTTAAATGCGGTGCTCTCTTCTCTACAGGCAAGGTCTCTTTTACAGCTGAGGTAGCAGAACCTAAGAATAAGAGCACCCCCCAAATGGCCAGAATGAAGAACAGCATAGGCCAGTCAGCAATGGAGATCACGGCCGAGCCAATGATTGGGCCTAAGATTGGGGCTAAGGAGTTGACCGACATGAGCAGCGCCATGAATTGCGTCAACTGCGAGCCGGTGTACATATCACAAGCAATGGTACGAGAGAGCACAATACCACCGGCACCGGCTAAGCCCTGAAAGAGACGCGCCACAATCAAGGTTGGCACATCAGGAGCTAAGGCACAGCCCACCGAGGCAATAGCAAAGACAATGAGGCTAATGTACAGCGGCTTTTTACGGCCATAGGCATCAGAGATGGGGCCAATGAAGAGCTGACCGAAGGCTAAGCCCATTAAGGACGAGGTCAGAGATAACTGCACGGAGGCCGGATCGGCATTAAGCTCAGCAGTGATCATTGGGATCGCAGGCAGGTAGATATCCGTACACACAGGGCCAAAAGCGGCGAGCATGCCCAGCATGATCACGGTCATCCATGCGATCTTATCCTTGGTGGAGACAGTATCAGCTTGTCCTGTAGGGGCAGGAGCAGTCTGTGTCTTAGTGTTGGTCGTAGCAGTAGTGGAAGCAGTAGAGATTGCCTCTGATGCGGTGTAAACAGAAGAGGCTTCGTTCTGTGGTTGAGATTGCGACATGTTTTTTCCTTGTGGGGAAGTTTTTGCGCGCACGCGTGCAAAAGCTCTGACCTCAAGGTTATCAGCCTTAGCGCCTCAATCTTTCTGCCCACAGCTTAGAGCACTCACTCCTGTGCTACAAGGAGACTGATGCTGGGAGTATTGCAGTGTGTACAACAGCCAAGAGACAAAAGCAGCAAGCTGACACCATGAGACCGTGTCGATGCCCCGCAAAAACGTCCCAAGCTAGCCTCAAGCTCGTCTTGAGCCCATGCGCCACGTGAGACCAGAAGTAGAGCCCATACAACGTCAGCCTGCCGCAAGGAAGGCTATGTAAGAATCTTTGCTGTAACCGCTGTGATGTGCGCTTACGACCAAGATGCTTACATCCTCCACCAAAGAGATAATGCGCTCACAGGCGCCACCTCTTCTACTCCTTTTTAGCTAGGATCAACAGCATCACCTTTCTGTAGCAACCAGCGACAGCTGAGCTAAGAGCATGATGCCTGAGCCTAGGGATTCACTTCTTTAGGCGTGCTCCTCCACAGTAACTGCAAAGATAAAAGTGCTTGCAGCTACCAAACAACCCACAGAGACTGCCAGAGCGGTCAAAGTGCCCACACGTCTTATCCCCCACAACATACCACCAGTAAGCACGGCGGTAGTCTGCGCTTAGGCTAGCAGGGTTAACCGCAAAGGCAGCGCAGGCTGCTCAAGCGGCGAAGTGTCTTAATTATAGGGGAGATTTTGCAAAATGTGGCTATGGCCCTTTAAGAAAAAGGGACAAATGCTCCATGCCCTACTCTCAAGGCCTCAAGCAGCACCTCTTAGGAAATCTGCCCTCACCTTGCAGCACCACTTAGCAGTGATCACGCGCCTCAGAGCATGCCTACTAACCTCAGGGCGGAAGTTACAACTCAAAGCGACCTCACCGCATTCCTCATGATGGTATGAAGACACTAACAGCTCGCATGCAGTTGGGATACAAGTTAGATAGCAGCCACTTTTATCATCATCATCAAGAGTATCTGAAGAGTACCTTGCTGCTATTGCTGGTTTCAGTGCGCGAGTAAAAGCACCAGTCTCTGCTGCTCTACTTTTCCCTGTAGGTCCAGCTAATGTTCATTGAGCTTTGTCCCTCTGTTACCTGTACCTTGTCACTACTGCACACTACCAAAAGTCTCATCCCCCTCGAGTCTTCTCTTTTGCGCTCAGATGCCTTGTCAAGAACAAACGCGATGCTTAAGCGCTTTGATGCGCAGAGAGCTTACAGGCCAAAAGCCCTGTATTGAGGTTGGTCAAACTTAGGAATAACTAACTTAATAGATGACGGACTTAGGGTAAGCATGGTGCACCGTCTTAAGATAGGATTAGACTAACCTGCACCATTCATCTCGAGGTGGGTGACATTGCCATCACTCATCCCATTCTCTGTCATTTATTCGATCAATCATTTCTTCTGGTACTTGTCAGGGCTGACCGCACTTTTCTCCTGCCCTACCCAGCCATGTCTTGTCACTACCGCCGCTTGAAACGTGACAAGAACTGTAAGCGCCCGTTAGTGCGCGTCACATTACCCAATGGCGTCTTGATAACGCCAAAGCGCTTGAGCCCAAGGGCGATCTTGGAGATGGTCATAACGCCCAGCAGGATCTCATCCAAAAAAGGCAGGGGATCTGGTATCACCACATTGATGAGGGTAAGCACCACCTGCAACCACGCAGGCAAAAAGAAAAAGACAACGATACCCGCTACAAGCAACAGCAAATGAGGCATAGCCCACTCCTCTTGCGCTTAAACCAACTAAGATCGCTGTCTTGAATCAGAGCCCTGTCTGTAATGACTGTGGCTATGGTGTACACCTACCCTGCCAACATCACTACACCTGACAGTGATCTTTAGCTCGACGAGCGCACTAAAAGCATTGGCTCAATGATGCGCTGCTTCACCGGCTGCTCAGGGTGCTTGATCATCTCATAAGCAGCAATGCCCAGCTCATCCTCAGGAATCTTGACCGTGGTAATTGGCGTTGGGAAGAAACGGCACCACTCAGGATCACCAATGGAGACAAAGGCCATCTTTTCTGGCATCGGCACATTACGCAGCGTCAGCGAGTAAGCCACTCCCGAGGTAATGGCATTATTGGAAGTCAGAATCGCCGTTGGACGCTGGCTCTCAGGACGAGAGAGCAAGATGTTGGTGAGCTCAAAAGCGCGGGTGTAGAGGTCGTTGTACTCCAAAGCATCGAGCTCGATGCACTCCATATCCGCAAAGGAGCGTGCTGTCTGTAAGCGCTCTCTAAAGGTGTACAGCGAAGAGCGGCCACTAATGTAAGCAATGTGCTTGTGGTTCTTGCTCTTTAAGTGCTCGTAAGCCAGCTGCACCGCTTTAGCGTTATTTAAGAGCACGCTCTTGGTCTCACGGCCGATAAAGAGTCTGTCCACCGCTACGATGTTACGGCACTCAATTAAAGGTACCGCACTGCTGCCCACAGGCATGGCAATGACGCCCATGAGGTTGTACTGGTTGAACTCTGCAAAGATCTTACGCTCAGTGGAAACACTCTCATTGGTAACACCGAGCATCACCTGCACACCATCTTGCTCAGCAAGGTTAGTGATGGCCTTTAAGATACCGGAGGAGAAATCGTTGGTAAGATCGGCAATGACAACACCGATGACTTTATGAGGTGGCTGCTGTGGGTCTTGATAGAAGGCAGCGGCAGTGCCAGGGATTTCCAGCCCCAACTCGCGGGCTTTTTTCAAGACACGCTCACGGGTGGCGCGTGCCACCATTTCGGGACGTGATAAGGCACGTGAGACCGTTGCGGCAGAAACGCCTATCTCTTGCGCAATCTGAACGATCTTAGCCATCTTTACACTTCCTAGAAATCACCACACCGAGCAGGGGCTGGCCCATATTGAAATACTGCTCGTCCTTGCTGGTTCCTCACCACCCAGAAAGGCAAAAATGTCACTTGCTGCGCTGTAGCGCTGCGGCGTCAAAACACAGCAAAAGCTTTATCGCCACCGGTTGTGCTCGCAACAGAGTGGCACGCAACACAAAGTCTGAAAAGAGCACATGATCCCAGGAAGAGCGCCACCTTGTCTCTGTCTTTATCAAGACAGGTCTTGCCCAATGAACTACACGCTGACAGCCATCAGCGCTGGCATCTTAGTGCCAGTGCTTTTATGAAGCCTAAATGATGAGGTCTTCACAGGCATGTCCACTATGTCCCCAACTACAGGAACATAACGACTTTTCTTGAGTTCTTGCCATCTGTGCTCAGGTCATTCCTCTGCTGAGGCACAAGGACATGACGAGACAGGCGCTTTGCTGTTGCTAAAGCGCATACAGCTAAGAACTGAGGCTGACACCGCCATGAGGCTATCCCATCCCCTGTGGTGTCACTAAAGCAGCCTCTCAACCTGAGATCAGAACTGCGCTGAGAACAGAGGGCAGACACCAACCAAGGCCAAGAATCTATCCCCAATTCTTAGCAGTGTTTGCAAAACTCTCTTGCGCTCAATGCAGCTGTGCGCTTTAAACATACCATAAAGCAAGCTACTACGGTGACATTTGACTGCAAATTTTCTGCAAAAGTAGCAAAAACACCGCAAGAAGTGCGACAGGTACTTGCAGCAAAAGGCCAAAGTGGTTAGATCCTTACAGCGCAGCAAGCGCTGTAATCACGGCAAAGTTAGTAAGTGTCAACTCCAGACCGTAATAGCAGTGGTGTTTTGCAAAAATACTATGGGCCTCTTGCAAATATGGCAACACTACTCACGCTACAGTACGGCTGTGATGGCTGGTTAAGAGTTTCAGATTGTGTGCTGTATTAGCAGTCAGCTAAGTAGCAAAGTAAGGCCATCAAGTCATGTGAGGTGCCTGTTACGGTGCCTGTTGCGGTTAAGGCTACTACGCCCAGCGGCTAAGACCAGAGCAGCCCCCGCCCCATCTACTCAGATCACTCGTTGCTGTGAGTGATAGTGGCATAAGGTAGCAGAGCTTCATGGCATCGCTTCACGGCATTAGGTCAGCTACGTCCGCAGCTTTGCCGCTGTGCGCCGCACAGACGCTTACACTGACGCTGGTGCTGCTGGCACTGCTGATGCTGATCTTAGGATTGCCACTGCGGACTCTGGCGATGCTCCTGCTGATCTTATGGGGCTGTGGGCAGAATGGTCGCAATGGAGAGTTTAGCGGCTGCGGTGGTGGCTGCACAGCACAGGCAAAGAGTGGACAGAGACACCCTGAGCAGAGAAAACCTAGGAGAAACTTAGGGCGTTTCCGCCCACGGGCGCAAAGTGGCCCGTTTGCTGTCTTTTGGATCAGCTAAACTGTCGCTTTTTCCCTTATTTATGCGCTTGCTGCCCCGAGCAAAAAATTTTTCAAATTTTTTTGAACTTTTAGCCACTGCCCACGTCTAACGAAGTGTTATCGCACAAGACGCACACTTTTCTTCAGTGAGTAGCACCTCTACTGAAGAGGAGTTAGTGGTTTAGGTCGTCTCGCACACGATCTAACAACGCTTAGTACTGAGACCTCTCTTGAGGAGGCGTTGGTTGCCAAAGCTCTTTCCAAACTTTGGCGGAAATAACACCACTGAGCACAGCAAAATCAGCTGGAGCAAACCTAACTAACTGTCGTGGCCATGAGCACAGCTCATCTTTTCCACGCAGCAAGCGGGCTTGCTTAATAACAGTGAACACAGATCTTACGCCCTTCGTAGCTTGCACCATTGCTCTTTAGTTGTTGCTTCAGGCTTGAGGATAAGCCTATAGCAAAAGAGCAGAGGTAAGTACCAAGGAATCTGTCAGTAGCTGCGGGGAAAACACCTGATTTTGCCGTAGTTTGGGTTCTGTCGTCTTTGGGTGGCAGGGGTACATTGTTAGAGGCTTTAGTCCCCCAAGCCGCCCAAAGCCTACTGTGTCCTAAGTTGACCTTGATTGAGAGGAGATAGCGTAGACTCAATCGCTTCTGTGGTCACTTAGAGGAGCGCACTTCTCCTTTAATTTTGCAGTGCAGCAAAAGAAGACACAGCAGTATTTCCAGCGACAGAATGCAAGCTATAATAGCCATAAGTTGCTTGAACACCTGCTCAGGCACACCAAAACAAGCTCTAGGGTTTACGTCCAATTGGTAGGCTCTATCTTGTTTTAAGGAGCCACATCACAGTTAGCACTAAAGGCCCTGTCTCGGACGAGGCAGCGGTGCAAGAGGCTCTCTTTGATGTAGAGCTGCAACTAAGACCAAGGCACTTTCTACTGCGGTTTTAGCATCGCCACCGCATCAGCGGCAGCTGTTAGATCGCAAGTCGAGAAAGAGGGCTGGAGTCTTATTTAGTAGTTCATTTTGTGGTCATGTGACCCCCTCGGTGCGAGGCATACGAGGAGGTAAGCCCAGAGATTGCGGCTTACGCATTAGAGGAGGTGGCCTGCCTACGGGGAGGCAGAGGTTTTCTACGCAAGTAGGCGTCACCTATAGTGGCGACTTTCTTTCAAGCAACACCCACGGTCTCACATTGCGTGGTTACGGCTAAGCCAATGAGCCTATTGCAGGCCATGTGCAAACGCTCGAGGGATTGAGGCCCTCACGCTTTACAGGCGCCGCACATGCTTTTTTCCCCTTATACGGAGCCGCACGCGCGTATACGGATGTATACGCCGTGTAGGCCGTTGTTTTCTCCTTTCCTTTCTTACCTTTCCTTCTTTGACTTGGCGCAAGCGTTCCAATCTTTTTGTGCTTCCCGCGCTTCTTCTTCTTCTTCTTCTTCCCTTTGCTCCGCCCCTCTTGTCTGTTCTTGCTCTCAGCCTTACTGTCCCTACTCTCTCTGTTTTGGCAGCAACATGCGCTTCTTTTTTGGCGTAAGATCGCACTCAGCTGCATGACAGTGCTAGCACCTACAACCTTACTCCGTGCACCACAGCAACTGCTTGCGCGGCTCTACGCCACCTCATACGTGTAAGAATCTCAGGTGCGCTGTAAGCGCGTTTAGAACCGGTGGCGGTGGCCTGTATTGCAAGGACATTACTGGGATGTCACAGGAGCGTTGCAGCGTTACAGGATGTTGCGGACATAGCTTTAAGGCAAGCTCTGGGGATTAATCACGACGCGGATAAAGGCGCTGAACTGTGCTCAGGCGGCGTCGGCAAACACCACTGCACCTCCCCTCAGGAGTAACAATCTCGCACGTATCCGCCACTGCTCTGGGCTTACACCTTGAGCAGCCACAAACACAAAAAGGAAGAGGCCACAGTCTGGACTCTTGTCCGACCACGGCTCTCATCCCATGCTACTTACTGCTCTTACTGCTCTTACCGGCCACAAGAGGGCGTTTTCCCCTTGTGTACAAACAGCTACTTGCCATAACCTACCTCAAGATACGTCTCGGGAGCGACGCTCCATATCAGGTTTCTGCACCAAGTGGCTTAACCCCACCTAAAAGGCCGATTTTAAGCCAATAACATAGGGGGAAAATACTTTGAAGGAACAAGGGGGGAAAACGCTCTCGGCCACAACAGCTAAGGAGCTGTGCTCTACTGTGCACTGCTTTGCACCACTGTGCCCAGTCCTTTACTGCCAGCCCTACTTGCTGAAAGTAGCCTGCGTAGCGGAAGTGTTCTGCAAGACCTTAATGCCAGCAGCATCAATGCGGCCTAATTGGATCAGGCCATAGGCGCTGCTGTTGCTTTTTAAGAAGATTGCCACATTACCCCATGGCTCAAAGATAGCGATGGTGCCTGCGGTGGCGGTGTTGTCACGACGCACATCGGACTTATCCAGCTCTGGAGAAGGATAGAAGATCTTCTCTGCACCATTGCCAAAGTTATCGAGATCGACGGTCATAGGTAAGCGCGACACCCAATCGCGGGTGGCACTACCATCCTCAAGCTGTAAGGTAATTTGCTCGTCACCAACGGTCATTGTAATTTGCATGGCATTCTCCTCTGCATACACCTCCGAAAACGAGAGCAGCCATAAAGCAGCCCCCACACAAGTAAACAACAGCAACCACATGAGACCAGCAAAGAACTGCTGCTGTAACGTGGTGGCAGATGCCACCTGAACATCAGCTTTTTTCAGCACGGTTTTATCCCTCCATATGGCCAGCCTCTCAAGGCCAGAGCCGCTTTACAGCTGCTAATGCCTGCCTCTTGCGCGCCGCCTAAAGTCAGACAGAGAGCAAGCACCCCAGCCCACGCTCAAGCCCCAGCCGCAAGGCCAGCTACGGCCTATCTCTTGGGCTCATTATAGAGAGCAGCCACCGCATGAAAAGAGGGGCACCCGACTAAACCACTCACCCCCTAAATCACACCACGCTGATAAATATCAGGAAAATCAGCGCTTACGCCCACAACCACACGCCAAAAGAAGAGAAGAACAGGCAAGAAAATAAGAAAAACGTACTCCCCCTTACGCACTCCCACGCCACGCCACTACGTCAGTCTACATAGATACAACACAAAGGCATAAAAAAATAGCATAACGCTATTGGGGAAAGCAGGACGCAAAGCAACACGCTCCGGAGCAAACCTTGCTCGGAGAGGAGCTGCTTTTAATAGGGAGCGCTTTCGATAAAGCCCCCTGTCCTAGAATGTATATGATAAAGGCTATACACCAAGCAGGGCTACACCCAGTGAAGGTTAGTACATCCCATTCACCACGCACAGCCATGAGTGTTCTGTCTTTAAACAGTACCATGTCCTCAGAGAACTGAGGCTTAGCTACTGCTCATCTCCAAACTAAGACCAGTCCGTTAGAGCTCCGATTTCAGAAGCACTTTGTCACAATCGGCTTACGCACATACCCATTGTGACTTACGTTGCACTCTAGACGTCCTGCTAGCCTTGCGAGAGTCTCAATCCCGCGCGGCTACTAAAGAGGCTTTACAGAAAACGGCAACAAAGCCTGACGGCCCTATCACCTAGAACGCGGTGAAGCTGGATTGGGTTGCGGCCTTTCCATCAGCACTCAACTTACCTGACCTCACTTAGTTCATGGCTACATTTTACAAACAATTTGGAAAAAATGAGTAAGCGCCGTCCAAAAAAAGTTATGCGCTTACGTTACTTATAGCCAAGCATGGCAGCAGCTCACACCTATAGTGGCCTGTGTAGGCTTAAACAAAGGCATAAAACCAAGCTTAAGGCCAGATTGAGCCGCCTCTAGCACTTGTCTGACAAGTATGTAAAAAATGGGCGGCAAATGCGGAGCAATGGCTTATTCTTGGGAAAAATGAGGCTGCAAGCTGTTGCAAGTTTTGCAGCAAACCTTGCAGTAGCGGCTCTGTGTTGGCAGCTGCATCCCGCGAAAAAGGGCTCTGCAAAAACAAGGTTTAGCCGATACAGTCTTGGCGCAAGAGCAAGACATAGGATTGCAATGAGGTGTGCAGAGGCCTGTAACTACAGGGGCGGCATTGGGGCAGAAAGCCCTGTATGCATGGGGGTTTTATAAAAGTTCCCTGAGGACGCAAAATTTTGTTCAAAAATGTGAGGTTGCAGGTTTTCTGCAAACGCTTACGCCATGAAAACCCCCTGCTCAGGCTCTAAAGCTGGCGCCGGAAGTAAGGTCTGCTTACAGTTGTAAAAAGAACAGTTGTATAAAGAAGCGCTAGATGCAGGCCCCCAGCCTAAACTGCAAGCAGTTCCGCCCCAGACAAACAAGTCCCAAGCATGGCACTAAGCGGCGTAAGAGCCGCGATAAAGGCTAATTTAGAGGAATGCGCTCTGTACAGTCTGAAGAAGAAAGAGCAGTGCACAGATGGATCTTGCCGAGATAGCAGCCAAGACCACGCTCATAGTCTGAAGAGCAGGCTTGCTATCTCTGGGTGGTGATGATGATGGTTATGGCTCGTCGTTGCCGTCGCCTCTGCTGTTCAGAGCCAAGCCAGAACAAAAGAAGAGCACCTGTACGACAACAGCTGACAAGAGAGCAAGAAGCAAGACTGCCGAGGCAAAATGGAGAGCGTCCAAGGAAAGCACGCTCAGCCCAGCACCACCACCACACAGTTAGCCGCCAGTACGCAGTGGCTCTTTAGACAAGCCCCATGCTTAGCCGCGTGCTTGCCACACCTCAGAAGCTACGCTACGGCCCCACACAGAGCGCCAGACATCCTCATCACCCGCCCCCACACACGCCCACTGCTGCACCTTTGTGAGAGCTCGCCTTCACTCTGCCAAACCTCTACAGGGAACAAGTGCTGACACCACCTCTCTGGTGTAGCGGCCTGTGCCTAATGTAGCGACCTACGGGTAACGAGTCGCTCTCAGACTCTGCACCTCAGTGAACTTTGCAGTACGTGCGCACAGTAGCCCACCTCGCTTTTTCTCATGAGCTTCCCCCCACCATCAACAATCTACCCCCCACGCTGCAAACCACGTGGCCCACAGGTGTGGAGCGCTCTGACGACACTTGACGCTGCTTCTTTTGCCCTAATTTACCCTCATTTGCATTCTTTGCATTATTTGCCAACGCATCTGCTTTGCTTCAAGCACCAGCGCAGACTTATTACACACACTAAGACGCTACCACTCCTTGCCAGCGCTGCCGTCGTCACCATTTCTTTGCAAGTTTTTTGCAGAACTTTTGCATAACCATTTGCAAAAAGTTGTATAAAGGCTGGCAAAAAGACGCAAAATAGCGCTTTTTTGCACTATTAAAGTGCAAAACATATGCTTTAAACTGCTCACAACCTCGTCCTCACCCCCTGTAGACAAAAACTGCAAATGCCTTATTTATCAGCTTTTTCCTATACCACCTTCCCCTGTACTCTATCTCCTTTTGCAGTGGCTTTTGCGTACTCTGCAAAGCAAAAACGTGATTAACTCCACGTTTGTACAGGGATAGCTCTGCAAAATTTTGATGTTGTTCACAAAGTTTGCATAACTTTTTGCAAAGTTGCTGCAAAACTTACATTATGCCTGCAACGGAGCAGGATACATGTTTACCCATGTAGCTGCCCCCAGCACAGATGTAGATCTTCCCTATGTTTGCAGCTCACGTCGTACAGCTCACATTGTTCTACGTTGCTGCGCTGTGCTTTGGGGCACTATCTCCTGTTCCAGCGTTTTTGCGGTTGAGGCCCGCAAAGACGAAGTCGCAGTCACAGCGCCCTGCAAGGCTTTCCCCTTGCGCGCGTCAGGTGTTTTTGAGGCAAAGCCCGTAGCTGTGCTCGCAGGTCTCAAGAGCTGATCACGATCTGCGCTTGAGGTCATAAATACGTGTTTATTAGAGGTGCGTTATGGATTCCAATACCAACACCGCCGAGAAGAAGTCCGCATTATCCTTCTTCCGGAGAATGGGCAAAGAGTACTACCTGCTCTCTGCCATGCTCTTTGTCTTCTTTGTGTCGTGGGCAGGCTGCTTCTCGCTGCTGGCAGCGTGGCTGCAACGTTTCTTTAATCTGTCAGGCTCGCAAATCGGCTTTGCTTACGGCGTCTTTGCCATTACCGCTTTAGTGCTGGCGCCAGTATACGGCATGATTCAGGACAAGTTAGTGCTGCGCCGTCACCTCTTAGCCTTTATTGGCGTGCTGCTGTGCTTATGCGCCCCATACTACATCTTCGTAGTAGAGCCACTCTTAGGCGTGAGCCCTGTGGTGGGTGGTGTAGCCGTCGGTATATACATGGGCTTTGCTTACAGTGCTGGTATTGGTGCACTGGAGTCCTATACCGAGCGCTTTGGCCGTGTTGCAGGCTTTGAGTTCGGCCATGCCCGTATGTTTGGCACCTTAGGTTGGGCCGCAACCGTTGCCATCACCGGTGTGCTCATTAACATCAACCCTCACTACAACTTCATCATCTCGACCATCGCCGGTATCATCTTCCTTGTCTGCTTATATTCGCTGAACACCTCTGAAGAGTTCTCGCGCAAGATGCTGAAAAGCTACACCGGCGAAGGCCAGCAAAAGGCTTCGCTGGGAGCTTTAAAAGACATCGTCAAGATGGGTGCCTTCTGGGCCATTATCATCTACGTCTTAGGCTCCAGTATGTACGGTGTGTATGACCAGCAATTCATGAACTACTTCATCAGTAAGTTCGCTGATCCTGCTGAAGGCACCACTTTGTACGGTTTCCTGAACTCCACTCAGGTGTTTATCGAGGCAGTATGCACCTTTGCCGCTCCATTCTTAATCAATAAGATCGGCGCCAAGAACGGCTTACTCTTAGCTGGCGCGGTGATGTTTACCCGTATCGGCTTATCTGGTTTAGTGGAAAGCCCACTGGCGATTTCGGCAGTGAAGTTACTGCACGGCCCTGAAGTGCCACTGTTAATTGTGTCGTTCTTTAAGTACATCACCACCCGCTTCAATCCTGCCATGTCCGCAACGATGTACTTAATTGCCTTCCAGATGGTGAGCCAAGTTGTGGCTGCAATCTTAGCCCCAGTGGCTGGCCACTTCTACGATACCATGGGATTTGCTGACACCTATCTGATGATGTCTGTCTTTGTGGCTTGCACTACTGTGATTTCGGCCTTTACCTTAACCAAGAAGACTCTTGCTGGTACTTCCGAGGCCAACATCTAACTGAACTAACTGAGGTGTAACGCGGTGTTCATGAGCAATGAGCACCGCTCACTGACCATACAGCCGTGAGCGCCACCGCGCATCTGCTACCTTCTTTTTCTTCTTACGCGCCCACAGCTGTATGCCCTGTTTCACTTTAATTTTAGGCTACAGAGGATAGAGCCAGCTGCAGCAGTTGCCTTAGCTGCAGCAGATGCAGCGCTAGCAGGCTCTAAGCCTAAAGCTTTTTGGAGGAAGCTAACTTAAGTTAGCTCACACACTACATGGATCAAAAGCGTCATCAAGAGTTAGTCTCCAAGGCTAACAAGTTCGTTGCTGAGCACATGAATGAGGTCGACAAGAAGCTCTATCCTCATTACCACTTAACGCCACGCTTCGGCTGGATTAACGATCCAAACGGCTTCTGCTACGCCTTAGGCAAGTACCACATCTTCTACCAGCACTACCCTTACGACGCCAAGTGGGGCCCAATGCACTGGGGTCACGCTACCTCCACCGACCTCGTACACTGGGAGCACCAAGATATCGCCTTAGCGCCATCTGAGGACTACGATCGCGACGGCTGCTTCTCCGGTTCTGCCATTGAATACGATGGCAAGCTCTATGTGATCTACACTGGTCACAAGGTCTTAGTCGAGGCGGGTGATGACTCCATCGCTCGTGAAGTGCAGGCTTTAGCCGTATCTGAGGACGGCATCCACTTTGAGAAGCTGGGTGTGGTCATTGAGCCAGAGGATGAGGGCATCCACCACTTCCGTGATCCAAAGATTTGGCGCGATGAGACTGGCCTCTTCCACGTGGTCTTTGGTGCTTGCAACTTAAAGCACGAAGGCGAGATCCGTCAGTACACCAGCAAGGACTTAATGCACTGGGATTTAGTCTCCATCGTTAAGGAGATGGAAGACAACGCCTTTATGTATGAGTGCCCAGACTTCTTTGAGGTCAATGATCACAAGTGGGTCTTAGCTACTTCGCCAATGGGCCAAGCACCAGTGGGTTACACCAGAAATAACACTTCGGTGAACTCATGGCAGGCTGGTACCTTTGATGGTAAGAAGTTCACCCCAGAGAGCAAGCTCTACGAGGTGGATCGCGGTCACGACTTCTATGCAACTCAATCAACAGCTACTCCAGACGGCCGTCGTATTGTGATTGCATGGCAAAACATGTGGAAGCTGCCATTCTTAACTTATGGCGATCACTGGTGCGGTTGCTTAACCCTGCCTCGTGAGATCAGCTATAAGGATGGCCACCTCTACCAAAAGCCAGTACGTGAGCTGCAGAGCCTGCGTACCAAGGAGTACAAGGTTAGCGCTGCTAACAGCTGCTTAAAATCCACGATTAAGACCTTAACGAGCAATGCCGCCACTGAGCTTACCTTCAGCGTCAAGCCGGCTGATAACGGTGCGGAGCAATACGGTATTGCGATTGGCAACTCGATTCGCTTATTCTTTGATCGTCAGACCAAGACCCTGACCATGTTCCGCTGTGACCTTAACGCCACCTCTTACCGTGCGTTAGAGCTTGATTGGGACAAGGAGCATCAACTGCATATCTTCATCGACAACAGCTCGATTGAGGTCTTCATTGATGGCGGCCATGACACCATGACCACCAACTTCTTTGGTACTGATCACACTGTGACCTTATACGCTACTAATGGTCAGGCACAGTTCCATGATCTGACCATCTACGACTTAGAGCGCCCAATGTTTGGCGCGTAAGAGCACTTCTCCTTGCTGCATTTTCACCAAAACTAAGCTTCACAGGCCATATGTACGCCTTGCCAGCAGGCGTCAGGAATTATGCCTTGCGGAGCAGCCCAAGACCATATAGAAAACGCAGCAGGATACTAAAAAGCAAAAGCCCGTAGCATCGTAAGATGGTACGGGCTTTTTTTGATAGCAGGTGGTGCAGAGCACGACCACACTGTAGGAGGCCTGCTTAACAGCGCCCGCCCCCTGTTATAGCTCTCACTCCCGATCCCGCTCTTGACGCATGCAGCACAGCTGCAGGCGGCGATAGCGGCAATGAACCTGAAGCTTAAGCCTTGGATGGATTCTTCTCTAACGCGCCGATCACGTAGTCGAGCGTGTAGTACTGCTGCGTGTGCAACACCACTAAACCGATCTTGTTGTTAAAGGCATTGGCTGGGCAGCTCATTGGCTCCACGGCTAAGCACTTACGGCCGAGCTTGGCTGGCGTAAACAGCTGCACAAATGGCACGTTGGTCTTGCAGTACACCTGCAAATCGTCATTTTCCAGCAGCACCGTATTCATGCGTCTCTCTTCACTGGAGATAAAGCAGTGATCGATCTCGGTGTCACCGATCTTACGGCCATGGGTAAAATCAAAGCCCAGCGAAGCTGCATCTACCTCCTGATCCGGTACTTTACGCTCGGTGAGCGAGAAGCACTTGGTAAAAGGCATGGTGAGCTTGCAATCGTCTATCAGTGCCTGATTGCAGGTGATGTATGGGTGCATACCCACGCCATAAGGAGCAGGGGTTGAGCCCTCGTTTAAAGCACGGACACTGACTCTTAAGCCCATACCGTTCACGAGCTCATAGCTAGCGGTCATACGAATGAGGAAAGGGTAGCCATAGATTGGGCTGACGTAGGTGCGTAAAGCAACCGAAGAGGATGTCATCTCCAGAATGTGCCAATCCTTCCACGCCACTAAGCCATGGCTGGCACTCATGGTCGACAACTCAGTAATGGCCAGCTGGTAGTCGTGATCCTCAAAGGAGTACTTGCCGTCACTGATACGATTTGGCCATGGCGCTAAGATCTTGCCTTGGTGAGCGACCGGAATCGACTCTGGATCGAAAGGCATGGTAATGTCGCGGCCATGGAAGCGCAGACCGGCAATGGCACCACCCATGGTCACGATGGTGGCGGTGTAGTCCTCAGAAATGAGGTTAATGGTTTTACCACTGAGATGCATCCCAAGTGCTCCCTAATTAGCCACAGGGCACTGCTGCGGCCCCTAACTCGTTGTCATCATGACACAAGGCCGATGACTCAAACCTGATTAAGATCTAGCAGCAAGAGCTATGCGTATCAAGGGAAGCAAAATGCCCCGCAGCTCACAAAACCTGACAAAAAAGCTGGGATCAACGTATCTCACGCCACAAGGCAGTTACAGCAAGTAGCCATCTATGCTCTATACAAATGATGGCACGAATAATGACCTTTAGGGCTCTGCATCTGAGCAAAGGGAAAGCTTAAGCTCTTGGGTGCTGAAGTGTATGGTCACCATCTCCGCTGCGCTGTGATGAGTGGTTGCCTACTATGTTGCCAGCTCTCTGTCCTAACCTCGAGAAACGTCCTCTACCTGAAGACACTAACGCGCTTTGCAACAACCGCAGCTGCTCACAGTTAGTTACCCACAAGCACTCTGAGGTAGGGCCATGCCCAGCCAAGCCCTGCTCTGCATCCCCGTGAACCTAAGAGAGGACAGCGCCACTCCGCGCAGCAGCAACGTACTCCTTATGGTGATTAAGATGCGCCAAAGAAGCTCGTCAGCGCTATCGTTGCCACTTGCAGCACTAATCATCAAGTAGCATGGATACCCACCACGAGCACCATCACGCCATGGTGGGGATACGCTCGCGGCTATGACTGCACTGCCATTTGTCCCTCTCAAGATCAGCCCTAACCTAACGCCACCACGACCACGCTCTCTGGCAGTCCATAGCCTCAGAACTACCATCCCAGCGCGGCACAACACTAAGAGCTGCACAATCACTGGCACACGCCAGCTCCCCCCACACCATCTCAGTTCCTAGAGAAGCAATGCACAGCCCTTGTCTGCCTCAAGTGACTCACCAATGAAAAAGCCGGAGCTGAACGGATCCTGGCAACGAGAAGGCTGTGAATACTGTCTACTCTAAGGTCTAAGGTGCCCTCAAGCTACTTTGGTAGCTGTGGCTATCAGCTTAAAGGCTATTACCCCATCTGCGGCACCAAGA
>JAHLFE010000215.1 GCA_018884035.1 Candidatus Anaerobiospirillum pullicola | reverse complement strand
TCGGCCTTTAAGGTGAGTTTAAGCCCCGTGATACAGAAACCTGATATGGAGCGTCGAGCGTCGCTACCGCGCCGTATCTCGAAGGTAGGTTAATGGCCAGTAGCTGTGCTCACACAAGGGGAAAACGCCCTCCACTCAGCTAAAGGTAACTGTGCTTCCTTACTGCTTGCGCTAACTGCGCATACTCTCAAGAAGCAAAGGCAGCCGCCATTATCCCAAAGAAGACCTTCATATTGTCCCTGACACTTAAGTAAGCCCATGATGCTCTTGAGGTGATGCAGACAAGAACGAAAAAGGCACCCATAGCGCAGGTGCCTTGTTTCCTTAATCTCGGAGTTATTGGTTGTTACAACGTGGCGTTAAGCACGATGTCAGCGTTGCACTCCATGACCTCATTGCCCTTGATAATCTCGCCAATGCTGTCAGCGCGGATAATACCAGAGCGTGGGTTGGTGATCGACTGAATGTGGCCCTTAATCGTGGCATCCACATCCGAGTACTCAAAAGCGCGATCACACGTTTCCATGGTGCAGTTGATCAGCTTTAAGTTACGGCAGTAGCACAGTGGCTGCGTGCTGATGATCTTGCAGTTAATCAACGTTAAGCCATCGGAGTACCACGCTAAGTACTCACTGGAGATAGTGCTGTTCTTCACCGTAACATTGCGGGCGTGCCACAGGCAGTCCTTAGTGTCAAAGGTACAGTCCTCAATCTCGGCATTCTCGACATATTGCAGCACGTACTTGCCAGTGGAATTAACGCGGCGTAAGACCAAATTCTTGCTGTCTAAGAAGCCATAGACAGAGTTGATCTTGCAGTCTTCTAAGGTCAGCGCCGAGCACTTCCAGCCAAACTCATCGCTGTCGATATCGCAGTTACGCAGCGTCATGTTCAAGCACTCACGAATGTTCTTAATCGAATGCAGGGTCGAGTTCTCAATTAACCCATGGCTGTCGTACCACAGCGGAGCACGCGTTGGCTCATTAAGCGTGACATTGCGCAGCACAAAATTGCGGTCGTGCCACAGCACATAGCGCATGTCAAATACCGAATCCACCACCTCAAAATCACTGCTCTCCTTGAGGGCGGACTCACCGTCTGCGAGGCCTCCAAAGTGGCAGTTACGAATCAGCGCATGATTGGTGTTATAGAGTGCACGCTCCTGATCCAGCGACTGGTTTTCGATCAGCTTGCGTCCCTTTAACACATCCTCAGGCGCCTCAGGCACCGCAGACGCAGCCTGTGGCTCTGCTGCTTGTGGCGCACTTGCCACAGCTGCCGCTGCAGAAGAACTCGTGACGACAGCACTTGGCGTCTCACGCTCTTGTGCTGCCACAGCAGTGCTCGCATCCACATCGCTACGCGAAGCTGGATTGCAGACGTTTTCTCTGGTGTCACTCATGGTAAGTCCTTAGCGCTGTCTAAAAACAGCGCACAGTCTCCACTGCGTATACTCATTGCTAAGCCACGCCTTAGCGCGTAGCTCTGCTCTCCGACAGAGGCTTTGGCTCTGCGGTCATATTCATGGGATCACCTCAGGGTCTTATCACCTTTGTGATCGTGGCAGAACTCAAGAGCAAAGGGCTCTCATCACTTAAGCTCTGTCTTTTTCTTGCACGGCCTAAGATAAGTAGGAAGAAGCGACCGTACTCTTCTCGTACTGTGCTCGCTCTGTATTGTAGGGCCAAAGCAACGCTTTGACACAGAACAAAAAACTACAGTAAGTTTTGCGCCTTAGCGATGCAGCAGGTAAGTCAGCACTAAAGCCCAGCACATACCGCCTAAGCTTACGCCTAAGCACAAAAGCATCCACAACAAGGCACATGAAGGTAGCATCATAACTTTCAGGAGAGGCTGACTAAAATCAGCGCTCTCGTACTCCCTGCAATAAGAGCTCAGCTCACAGAAATCTTGCCCACCAACCCCAAAAGAAAGAGGATCACTTGCGCCCGCCCCTGTGGCGAGAGCCATTGCCACCTAAAGCATTCTGCTCGTCTCCCCGCCGGCGCTGCCACCAATGTTTGCCACCTTATGTTACGGCGCACACGCAGGTAGCAACGCAGCAAGAGAGTAGAGCTGCTGTATGTCGCTCTTACTGCTACCTTGCAATAAGACCAGCACCGGAGCAGAAACTGAAGCAATCCCCTTCCACGCAATGAGTTCTGTTGGTTGCAGCCACTTGTCTTACCCCTGAATGTGACTGCGCCCCCTCATACGTTTTGGTTGGTTGGATAATGGGGAAAGAACACGAAGCACCTGAAGGCGCCTCAGCGACAACTACTGCTACTGCTGCTGCTGTAAGAACTTAGTTAAGACGTCAGATGCGACCTTACCCTCAGCTGTACCTACGTTCTTTTGCATGTATTGCACAAAGTCTTGCAGTTGCTCCTTAGTCCAGCCAGCATTCAGGCTGATGCGATAGTGCGCATCCAATTGAATTGGGGCTGGTAAAGAGGATAAGGCGGCAATGGTGGCAATCTCACGATCTTTGTGGCTTAAGAGGTCGCTGGCGAAGATGTCACCAAAGAGATGATCCTTTAAGTACCGGTCGAGGTCAGGAGAAGCAGCGAGGTGCACAGGGGCACCAGATAAAGCGGTTTGCACCTTGGTGCCTAACTCGTGGATGTCGGTGCCCTCTGGCAGCGGAGTAGCCTCACGACCGACCTCATCGCTAATGCCCTGAGACTTACGCTCGTCAAGCAGAGTGGTCAAGGTGCCTAAAGCTGTCAGCGCCCGTGGGAAACCGCAGTAAGCGTACATCTGGGCCAGCACGTCTTTGATCTCATTGATGGTCAGACCATCATCTAAGCCCTTGGCCATAGCGGTCTTGAGTAAATCTTGATTGCCGTTAGCCACATAGGCAGCAATCGAGGCGATATCGTACTCGCGGATGCCTAAAACGGTATTAGAGGTGGTAGCAGTAGCAGCTGGCTTGCCCTCAACAGCAGGGGCAGCATTGACATCAGCCGCCATCATAAAAGAAGACATGGCCACAGCTAAAGCAAACATCTTGGCTCTCATTTTCACAACTCCTCATAACGCAGTACACGGTAAGCGCTTATCCAAAGCGGCCACCTGACAATACAGATGTCAACAGCCACTGGCGCTTAAACTCCATCAAGTGCTACCCTTGCCCCATCATTTTGGTAGCAGAGTCTCAGAGCCGCAGCGCGGCGCTGGTCTTTGCTCCTTGGCTCAGAACACAGTAATCCTTCCACAATAATCCTTGGGGCTAAAGGCAGCACTTCTCATTGCACCAAGAGCTACGTCTGAGCTCTTTCACAGCTGCTATCTTAGACGGGAGCCATGGTGAAAACCATGCTCATTTCTGTACAAAGTTTGCCTATTTTTGTCACGACGCGAGATAAGTTTGTCAAAGACTACTACGCCTACTACAAGACAGTGTATGGCTACCACCTTCGTTCGCTCAACTCCAACAACGGTTGGACTTTAGCCTCGCCTCTGGCTTTTATGAATGCCCCAATCTTAGCCTACTCCGATGAAATTAGGAGTGCGGTGATGGTGGTGTACGGCGATAAGGCTCACTCCTTCTACATGGGCAAGGACGCCTTTGCTAAGCTCAAGGGCGACAATAAGGAGTTTGTGGTAGTGCCAAGTGCCAACCACACCGACCTCTATGACCAAATGGCCAAGATCCCGTTTGATAAGATCATTGCCTTCTTCCACCAGAATCTGAAGTAAGAGCAATCCCTTAGCGCTCAAGGCGCGAGCTCATAACCTGATAGAGAACAGGCCCTGAGGGGCCATGCAATGACTTTGGCCTTGAGCGCACACCGAGCCTAAGCGCGACTGCCGCCTTAGCTGGCCGTGAGCCTAAGCGCACAAAGGTCAGCGGGGGGGCAGTCGGCTTCTCATGATGCCTCTGCGGTATTGCCTCTAGAGCTACTGCCACCTCCATACGACTGTAGTAGCAATGCCTCAGATGAACACTCTGAGCGCAGTGTAACTGCGGCTTTCTCTTGCACACGGGCAGTAGCCCCTCAAGCCATGGTTGCCATGAGGCTCCATGGCTTTTTTGTTTTTCTCGTTCCCACTGTGCCGCGACAGCATGGCCTCTTTTTGCTAAGATGTGCGCGCTTTATGGCGCTCAAATGCAAAAATGCACTGCACTGCCTGAAGTGCAAGCTATAGAGCGCACGGCCTGTAGCCTCCCGTGAGGAAACAATACCAAAAGTTACCTCTCCCTCTGCAGGTTAACATCTCCCTAAACCTAAGCCTAAGCCTAAGCCTAAGCCTCAACATCAGGTATCACAGCAACGCGCAACGCCTTATCTTTAGGCATCTTATGGCTACATCAAGAGAGCGGTGGTAAAACTGCTGGTACTGCTCCTCAGGGACAGCAAGAGCCATGGGCACCACTGCATATGGCCCCTAGGATCTGCTCTGCTCTCTTCTCTCTTGCTGCTACGCTTCTTCTTCTTCTTGTGAGGACACATCGCCATGTCGTGGTTAGAAGTCGTGGGTATTGCTCTGGCGCTCTCTGTTGACGCCTTTGTCTGCTCCGTGATTTCCGGCAAGCGCCGACTAAACTCCCGTGCCCGTCTCTACACCGCCATGGCTGTAGCTTTTGCCTTTGGCCTCTTCCAGTTTCTCATGCCCGTCATTGGCTTCTTTGCCGGTGTCGCCATCCAAAAGTACTTTGCCGCTTACGACCACTGGGTAGCCTTCGGCCTGCTTGCTATTGTTGCTATCAACATGCTCAAAGAAGCCTTCTTTGCTAAGGACGAGGACGGCGATAGCAAATGTGCCTGTAATGACCCCGCCACGCAGCAGACCATCAAGCACGAGCACTTAGTGCAAATTGGTCTTTTTACCCTGCTGGCTATGGCGGTGGGCACCTCCATTGATGCCTTAGCGGTAGGTGTGTCCTATGGCCTCTTACAGGGCACCATCTTATGGGCCGCCGCCATTATCGGCGTTATTTGCGCGTCATGCTCTTTTACCGGCTTTTTCTTAGGACAGGCTCTAACGCGCTTTGCCAAAATGGATCCTGTCTTAAATGTGGCGGGTGCGGTAGTATTGCTGGGTATCGGTGTACACATTCTGCTGGAGCATCAGGCTTTTGCCTAATCTAAGCCAAGCTTAGCTTATCCCAGCCCAGAACAGTTACACGCAACGCAGCACAACACAACACTGCCCAGCATCGCACCCTTGCGCAAAACTACGCAAAACTAAATGATACCAATCTCAAGTGAGGTCTGGTCTTACCACGCGCTTGCTGTTAGTGAGACCACCTATTGTGGTCTACAAGCGGCTGTCTTTGCGGTAAGCAGCTTACCTGTCCTGAGCTCAGCTCTCCACAAAATGCGCTTTCGTCACAGCATCGCCCTAAGGAGAAAGCAAGCACTCATGCCACAAAAGCTCACTTTCCAAGAACTTATCCACTTTGAAGAACTCAACAAGAAATGGGCAGCTCCGCCACGTAAAGGCTATCTCTTAGGCACTGGCAAAGTACAACCAACCGACCCCGTTAACGTTGGTACAAGCACAATGCCAATCCTGCTGCCAGCCTTTAGTGCGCGCTTAGAGCCACTTCCTGCCAAAAAGCGGGCTCTCCTCAGAGTTTGGTGGTTACCAAAAGCAGCATCACCACTGCGATCAAGCAGTAGTCCCTTGTGATGGCGTTTGGCGTGACCAACCATGAGATAGTGTTGGAGCCACATCCACCAAACTCTGAGGA
>JAHLFE010000214.1 GCA_018884035.1 Candidatus Anaerobiospirillum pullicola | reverse complement strand
GGTGCCACCTACGGATGAAGCACCACGTTGGTGCTGGTACTTGATTATATTATGGTATAAGCAACATGGCGCCAACCCTTGCGTCTCTACAAAAGCTCAATTTCATCGTAAATTTAATAAAAACGCCGTATCGTGAAAGCGTTGGCGCACATATGCCTCGATGTCCTCACGCGAGATGCCAACAATGATGCGACCTTTGATGTCGGCCAGAAACCCCGGCACAACAGAGATGAGCCCCTCTTCGTGCTCATGCTTTGCCAGCTATTTTGGCACCTGCATTTGCTGGCGCTTAAAGCCCACATCAGGATCCATTACCGTGACCCAGCACAATACCGTATCAGGGTTATTGCTACTGTCCACGCCTTGGGCTTGCTGCAAACTCACTTGAAAGACCTTGCGGCCTTGATGCTCTACTACCATGGCACCTCTCCTCAACAAACGTATCTCACATCTCACACACCAGTGCAGAGACACAGCATTCTCACAGCCAGCCCTCTGCTTGGTGTTCACAGCTTTAGACCTTTAGGCCATGCCGTAATCTTCCAGATTCACCTGCTCTGGCAAGCGCCAATCAATAGGCTCTTTACCATGCGCCACTAAATACTCATTAGCCCGCGAGAACTGGTGCTGCCCAAAAAAGCCACGGTAAACCGAGAGGGGACTTGGATGGGCACAACTCAACAGCAAATTGCGGCTGCTATCGACGTGGGCACACTTGTCTTTTGCCTTACGTCCCCAGAGGATATACACCACGTGCTCAGCGTGCTCATTTATTTGCGCAATCACTGCATCCGTAAACTGCTCCCAGCCATGGTTAGCATGGGACGCCGGCGCCCCACAGCGCACCGTAAGCACCGCGTTTAACAAGAGCACACCTTGGGTAGCCCATGGTAAGAGGCAGCCATGTGGTGGCGGCACAAAGCCAGAGATATCGTTGCTGAGCTCTTGGTAGATATTCACCAGCGATGGCGGAATGGTCACGCTAGGGCGTACCGCAAAAGATAGACCCATGGCCTGCCCTGGCTTGTGGTAGGGATCCTGTCCTAATATCACCACCTTAAGCTTAGCAAAGGGGGTAAAACGAAACGCATTAAAGATCTCATGACGTGGTGGAAAACACTGTACACCCGCAGCGACCTCGGCATCATAAAAAGCGAGGGCGTTTTTAAAAAAGGGCTCCTCTTTGATTGGCCCTAACAGATCGTGCCATGTCAGTGGTGCCGCCATGGAAAACTCCTTAGTGCAGGAAAAGAAGGTAGTGCCGTGCAGCACTGTGGTTGGGGCTACCTCCTTAGCTTAGCATTTTCTGCTTACAGGAGGGCAAATTTATGCCCTTTTTGCCTACTGCACCAACATCCCCAGCAGCAGTAAGCCCTAAAAAGCTCATAGGACTACAGCCCATACCCACGAACCTAATAGTGGCAAACAAAACTCAGAACGTCATCACATCGTTCCTCTGGGTGATTAAGATGAGCCAAACCAGCCTGTAAGCCTATAGCTTCACTTGCAGCACTAATCCCCAAGGGGTATTGACGCACATCAAGAGCACCATAAAGCCATGGTGTGCTTAAGTTCGCGGTTATGCCTACAGCCTCCTTCCGCCGGTGGCACCTCCACAGTGTGCCTAAAGACATCTTAGTGCAGGCACCACCAAGCGCTATCTTAGAGCTTACTGGTCAGACACAGAACCAAGCGCCGCTCCTGTGACGCCCGCTTCCTGTGCCTCCAGCCCCCGCCGCCGTTCTTGTGCTCTTCCCTGCTCTTGCTCACTGCCTTGCGCCCGCTCGTGCGCCTTACTTTCCATCTCTGCTCCAAGCGGTGCGTACTCCCAATGGGTGGTGCCGTCGAGAAACTCTTTGAGGCGCTGTGGCAGGCTGTAGAGCTTTACATACTGCTCACGCAGCGTATAGTCCTGTAAGGCCTGCTCATAGGGCAACTCCCCTTGCTCTTGCGACCATGCGGCTTCTGCCGCAAGACGTGCCCACTGTGCAGCCTGCATTTTCTCCTGCACAAACTGCTCATACCACCCCAGTGGTAGCTGCTCATACCACAGCGGTGTGTGCTCTACAGAAAGTTCATTTGCTGTGTTTAGCGCTCTCTGCGCTTGCCACTCACTCTGCGCACACAGTACGTTCTCAGGGTGTTGTAACGCCGATAAAGGCTGCACAACTGCTGCTGTCGCTGGGGATGCCGCTTGAGTGGCGGTGATGGTGGTAGTGGTAGTAGTTGTTGTGGTTGTGGTGGTAGTGGAGGTAGTGGAGGAGGAGGTGGTGGTGGTGGTGGTGGTGGTGGCGGGAGCGGCTAAAAGCTTTTGTAACTCTCCCTTGGCGCTGAGCCACAGGAGAGCTTGCTGCTCTAGCGGGCTCACATCACCACTGTCGTGTGTCAGCAATGCCGTGATCCACTGCACACAGCTTTCGGCAAACCACTTATGATGTGCTGTCATCTCCTGACTCCACATCAGATCACCACGCGCTGCTGGCGGTAACAGCATTTCCTGTGACAGGGTCTGCGCACCCCATGAGGCGCTCAGGGCCGCATGCTGGTAGCTAATCGTGGCATCGTCATAGGCTCGATCCCAGCCTGCATACTGCTGCTCACTCCCCACAACGAGACTTAATGCCATGACTGCATCTTTATCTCTTAAAACCATGTCGCTTTGCAGCATGTCTTGCCAGCGTTGCTCTGGGCTCTGGTAATCACCACTGTAACCAAAAGATAGCACTAAGTGCGCAATCTGCGCGCTAATCTCAAATCGCACCGGTGGCAGTAACAGGCTCATAATCACGGCTTTTTCGGCGGCCGCCAGCGGCTGCGCAATCGCTAAGTCTGCTGAGGTCAATGACGTTGCTGCGGCACTAAAGCGCCCTGCATATAAATCAGCAGCGGCCGTGATCTGTGCCACCACTGCTTCTTTTTCACTCTCCGCTACCGGTGCAGGCACCACCAGATCGTGGTAGTCCACAGGTAAAGCCACAGGGGTTACATGCTCCGCCATGAGCGCTTGCTCGAGAGCCAGACTCGCCACTTCATGAGGCAGAGGCAGCTTCAGCTCGCTTACCCGTAAATCCAGTGAGCGTGCGCCACTTACGGCGGTGACGTATGAGAGCTCCAAGCTCTCTGCTGGAGGCAGTGATGGTGCTGCAAACGCAGGTACGCAGCGCGCTCTACTCTGCGCCAAGTTGGCAGCCACCTTGGTGGGCGCTGTAGCGGTGAACGGCGTCGCAGTAATGTCCGCTAGCTGCTGGCCAGAAGTGCCTGCAGCGGTGTTTTCCAGCGCCCGTCCCTGCTCTTTTTGCATCGCCGCGCTATGCAGCTTCAAAAGCGCAAGGTTCTTTTGCAACAGCTCTTGATAAGCGGCATCTGGAGCCAGAGCACCACTGCCAGCAAACTGCTCTTTTATAGCAATGGCACTTAAGCCCAGCATGGAGGCAAATACAGGCTGTCCTGACGCGACAGCAGAACTGCCTATAGCGTAGGTCTCACCCGTGACTAAGTCCGTAGCCTGCCCGCAGCGAGTATCAGCTGGAACTAACACTTGTAGCCGCTTGCGCTCAGCTGCAAACTCAGCTGCCGTAGCCGCCAGCTCTGTCTCTAAGAGTTCAGGAGAGCAGCCTAAGATATCCGCGATGACCTCCTGCATATCAGCGCTGTTTTGCTCTGCTCGTAGCTGGGCAGCTAAGCGCTTAGCCGCAGCTACAGTGGCGTGTAAGGCGTCCTCGGCAGCTTGATAGCGGTCTACGCTATCACTGCTATTAAGCTCCGGCGTACTGACGCTACTTTGTACTGGTACTGGTACTGTATCTACCTCTAGCTGTGAGAACGGTGTGCAGCTGTCTTGAACGCTTTGCTGGCAGTCTTGAGTATTCTGCGCGTCACTACCACTACCAATACCACTACCAGTCAACGCAGTGTCAGCTGCAGGGGCAAAGTCCGTAAGAAGCAGCGCATCACGTGTTGGCTCATACGGAGAGCCGCCTCTTAACTCTGGAGGGATGCTCTTATCATCAGTCAGAGCCGTAATCTCCATCAAGCTGGAGTCCATGAGGGGGAGCACGGTGTACTTTTGCAGCCCCACAATCCACGTATGGGCTCTAAAGCTGTGTAAGTGCAAACCCAGACTAAACTGTGAGTCCACTAAGTCCATATGGAGCGAGAGCCATGGAATAGTAGCAATCACCAATAAGTGCTGCCACGAATCACTGGCGTGTAAGGAGATCAGCTCCTGAGGCGCATACAACTCCACTTCAAGTTCAGGTGGTAGCGTGCTACAAAGCGGCGCCAGCTCTGGCAGCAGCTGCTGCGCACCTACACTTAAGGCTGGCATAAAGCTCTGGGCAAAGGATCTTCTTGGGGGCAGTGCATGACGGTAGCGTAATCTACCCTGTGCCCACACCGTAAAAGGCTGAGGCAGACGTGGCCACAGACCACGTATGCTCAGCTCTACTGCCGCACTTAAAGGCAATTGCTCTCCATGCAGCGGGAAGTTGTAGAGGTAGTCTCTAAGGTCAGCAAAAGACTGCGTATAGCGCAGCCCTGTAAAACGACGTAACAGCCGTCTACCACAAGACTGCACGGAGCGCTGCCGTCTTTTGGTCACATGGGCGCGGAGATATTGATTAAGAGGCGTCTCTTGCGGCACATGCACCTGCAGGACACTGCGATAAAAGCAGTCCAGTCCCATGAACGCCTCTGTGACTTTCTGTCGCGGCTCATCAGCACAAGCAGGGAATGATGGCAGACGGGATAACAGCCACGGCTCATGATGTGTCCACATCTCCCCTGTGCTCTGCTCTGGCCACAAAGCCGCTGCTAACTTGACGCTCAGCGCTGTGGTAGCAGCTTGGGGCCAGATACGGAAAAAGGGAGTAGCCGTCAGCGCTGGCATCGCGACAAAGGTCGCTCGTAAGCTGTCTAAGCTCTCGATAAAGAGCAAGTCGGCTTGGGTAGCTGCAAGATAGGCATCTGCACAGGCATGAGAGGCAGCAGAAGATGGCATGATGCCAGAGGCGGTGGTGGTGACAGTGGCGGTGGCAGCGCTCTTATCTTGCTCTTCTTGCAGATCATGATGAAGCTTGTGAGCAACGGGCTCTGCTGCTAGAGCGGTCTCAGCTGCCAGCGGCTGTGGTGCTGGCAATGCCAGCGGAAACTCTGCCACTACCACCTTGCGCTGCCCCTGTAAGGCGCTCTTGCCGACAAAGATCTGCTCGGGCGCTGGTACGGACAAAGCTGGAGTAGGCAGGGCTAAGGGGTACACTCTGCTCGGTGCAACTTGAGCCTTGTGTGCTGCAATGTCTGGTGCCTTTAGAGTCTGCTCACGCTCCTTAGCAGCACGCAACTGGGCATTTAAGCGCTCCCTCTCGCCACAAGCGGTAATCGCTGCTAAGTAGCTCTCTTGTGCCAATTGCAGCTTGCGCTCTGCACTGTAGGAGGCAAACAACGACTGCCATGCTTTGATTGAGGTCACTTGTGGCAAGTGCAAGCGTGCCGCAAGGTGCGAGCGCTGCTGTTGCATAACATCCAGTGCTAACTGCTGCCAGAGCAGCTGGGTACGCAGGGGCACGGCGCTTAGCAGTGTTGGCTCTTTCTTAAGCAGCGCCCGCTCCTGTGGCGCTCTGCTAAGAACATGCGTGGCACGGTTAGACTTGGATCTTTTGCCCTTGTGGGTAGCATGCAGCCCCAAATGAGTCTCACTCTGCAGATGAGGCCTCTTCTGCTCTTGCATCTCAGGAGTAAAGTCAACTTGCAGTAGTGGGATCACTCCCTGTGCTTGCACGTAGAGCTCTTTTTGTGGCTGCTTGCTCTGCACAAAGGTCTCTACTACCACCTGCTGCCATACCCGCCGCTGAGCCACGGAAAAGTGCGAGAGCTGGGGCAGGGTATACGTAGTAGCCTGCACTTGCAGTACATATGGCTGTGATACTGCTGCGTTTAAGAGCGTATGCCCATACTGTAGCTGCTGCCAGAGGCTCTGCTGTTGTAAGCGTAAGCCTACAGTATGTGGCACGCGGTGCACTAAGATCACTGTTGGTAGGTCGGGATAGGCGGCCTTTACGGCAGCAGGCATATCGAGCACTAACACATAGAGTGCGTGTGTGGTGGTGATGGTGGTGGTGGTGCTTACAGTAGCGGTAGAGGTGTGCTCCTTTAGGGTAGTGAGAGTGGTAATGATATCTGTCTGCTCCTTGGTGCTAACGTTAGTCGTGTACTCCTCACCAGTAGCTGCGCAGGCAACAACCGCAGCATCATTGGCTGTAGTAGTAGTAGTAGTAGTAGTAGCCTGCACCACCAGCTCCTGTTGCATCTCATCAGGTACGCCCCTACCTTGTGTAGCGGCAGTACAGCTCTTACTTACAGCAGCGCTACCTCTGCCCGCATCAGCTTCAACACCAGTATCAGCACCAACTCCACTTCCCAGAGAGCTACCACGCGCACAACGCTTTACGCCCTGCTTCTCTCCAACCAGAGGTAAGACCATTACCAGTCCCAAAGGATACCGCCAGCGCCGTAAAGCACGCCGTCCTAAGAGAGAATCAGGAGCCACTTGATGGGAGGTCAGACGTTCTTGTACTAAGCTTAAAGCCGTAGCCATACCCTCTAACCATGATACAGGCCAGATGGTGCTTGCACTGTTCATCGCAGAAACCGCATCATCTGCGTATTTGCCCTCTTCCCCCTCTCTTTTAGGTGCAGTATCCACAGGCGGTAAGTTCACGATAAAGTGCAGCTTATGCTGGTAGCACCACTGCACAAAGTCCAGCGATACTGGAGTGAGCAAAGGGCCACTAAAAAGCGCATGGCTCTCTGGCAATAAGGAGTGCAGCTCATCCCATATTATGCGGAGTAAAGCAGAGCGCTCTGGGCAGTGCTCTTTACAGTGAGGCAAATGCAGCCGGTAAAGCCAACTGCTACTGGTAGTACGCAACGTCACCTCGTATGGCGCAGCAGCAACAGCAGCCGTGCACCCAGCGGTTATGGTCTCGGTAGTAGTAGTAGTAGTAGTAGCCTCGTGCGTGGTAGGAGCAGCGGCATCTGGAGCAGCCACCGAAGCCATAGCAGCAGCTGAAGCTATAGCAGTAGCGGTAGCGGTTGCAGCATGCGGTGCTACTGGGACGGGCGCTGTTAAGCCCCAGCGCTGCAACTTGGCCGCTGCACTTAAAGCTAAGTGCCGCCACTTATCGGCAGGTAACAGACAAAAGAGCGCGGCCAAGCCCTCGGCATTAAGCTCAAGCTGCTTATAAGGCACCACCTCCTGATAAAAGGCTGCATGATCCTGTATAAAGTCAGCTATGGTCTCTACGGCCAACGAGCCTGTAGCTGCAAGCGCATGCTGCAATTGAGTCAACGTCAAGAAGATTGACCAGACCGTCCATGGCTGCACTACAGCAAGTGGTAACAGCTGCTGTTGCCAGAGGTGAATCATGTCCTCGGTGTTTGTGCCCACACTGGCAGTTTGCAGCGGTGAAGACTCTCCCGCCTCGCGCTTAGCCTCTGTCAGAAGCACATCTTGAAGATGGTGTGGCCCCTGTACCTGCAGCAGGGTAAAAGCAGGTACACGGGAAGAGTCTGTTGGGGCGGGCGCTGCTACAGGCCACCACAGGGCAGCTGCAACGGTGGTAACGCGTCTTGGGGCAAAGAAGCGCTTATGCTTCAGGCGCCAAGCGGCAAGCTCTGAGAGATGGTGGTGATGGTAATGGTGCCGATGAGGCGGGTGCTGATGATGACTCCGTGCAGAGTGAGGCTGATGCAGCTGGTGGTAATGAAAGCGTGGGTAACGAGTACGCGATAAATGCGACAGTGGTGCAGTCTTAGCGCCCATGAAGTTGTTACTCCTAACACCCCATGCTGGCGCTATCTCGGTGCTTTTCGCTGCTATCTGCGCGGAAAAAAGCAGGTGCTGACTACTGACGGTAGTATCTACCCTACCTGCTAATTTTTATCAAAAGTTTTATCCCCCTGAATAGGGCTGTTGCCTCATAGCCTCCTGTAAGAGCAGCGGCAGCGCTGATGTTATCTCCAATTAAGCTTAAGAGCATAGCATGAGACTTATAGGGGACTAGACTTTTGGTAGTGTTTACTACCTACTTGCGCGCCGCTATCATGAAGCCCGCCAAAGCTGCACTTAAGCTTCCCGAGATTAGTCTGGCGCATCTTTACCCAATCTACACACCCTATCTTTTGGTGTTGGTGAACCCCATCTTCTTTCTTTGCCTCTACGCTACATCCCGCCTGCCCTCTCTGCACTCTGCACACAGTGCTGACATAGGTCACGGCCTCCGCCATCAACACAGCTTACAGCCAGCATTCCCTGCCAATAACATCTCCTCTAAGCTAAGCAGCACGCAGACAAAAAGAGCCCCTGCTCCTTTGCTGTAGTATCAGGAGGGCCATGAAAGTCTTTGTGAGGGTAATGTGCGTAGAGTAGAGTAGCAACAGCAATGCTGTAGGGTAGCGTGGTCTAAAGTAGTCAGCACACCTACCACCCACAGGGCAGCAAGCGTACAGGGCCTAAAGGCAGTAGCAATAGCAGTAGCTGTAATGGAGAATGGTGACACCACCAATTAATGTAGGTGACCTCAAACAACATACTCTCAAGTTAGCTCTGCTAAGACTCAGCTCTTACTCTGGGGTAAAGCGCATTTACCCCGCATGAGAGCCGCTTTTGCGGCCACCTACCAGAGTACTGTTTGAGGTAGAGAGGTGCAGCTTTATGTGCAGGGCAGTCATGTCCTTTACAACTAAGCCCCGCCACACGATGAGGACAGTAGGCAAGAATTAAGTAGCGGCCGTCTTACTGGGACGCTGTAAGCTGATCACCGCCATGGCGTGTGTGGTAAGTGTGAGGGACAAAGAGAGGCACATGGTGCTCTTGGTGGTACTAAACACAAAGAGCAACCGGCAGTGAGCAGCAGGCTACACTACGTACACTACGAGGAGCTGCGCGCGGCAAACGCAAGTGCAGAGCACTACCGACGCTGTGCACGCCACCACTTAGATTGACTCTCTTCTTTTCCTCGCCACCAACGCTTTTGCTGTGATCCTTACAGAGCCGAAGTAAGACGCATGCTGCTACGGCAACAGGCGTAATTTGCTTTGTTTGCAGGTTTTCTCGACGCAGAAGCGAACCTAAGCTGAGATAGTGCTGAGCATAGGTACCCATTACGGGCTGGTTGGTGATGGGCACAGGCTTAAGGCCTGTGAGCAGCCACTATGGTCATGAGGACGCTCCGCAAATGTAAGCGCCGAAGTACCATCATGGTCTGCAAGCTTACAAGCTCCCTATTCTGTGTCTCGCCTAAGCAAGCAAACAGCGCCAAAAGGCCGAGATAAAGTAAAGAGAGAATGCGCCCTGTTTAGCTGCGCTGTGGAGAAGGCGTAGACCGCGAGGCCTTATGCAAAAGGCTCCCCCAAGATACCCTGAAGACGCGTAACCCCCCGAGTTTTTGCAGGCGCTGGCGCAAAAGAGAAGCGCAGTGTGTGGAGAGAGTTTGGAGCAATGGTGCGGTGTAAGTACTAAAGCAGCATCAACGCAGGCTGCAGTTGTGCTCTCTGACGTCGAGGCGTTGCGGCCGATTTTTCCTCAACTGCTAATATACGGCTTTTACCTCAGAGTGGCTATACTTACGACTACCACTCAAGGGTAAGGCGATAGCCTTGAAAGCTGAGCAGCAAAGCTGAGCATTTCCCTTATCAAGTTTCACTGTGGCGGCTATCGTTTAGTAGGTAACCTAAAAGCGCCTGATGGCGCCTTATCTCGAGAGTAGCTCCTTAGCAAAGGCCTACTCTCTGGATAAAACACCTGATTGTAGGCAGTTACCTCTTTTGAGCTTTGCTTTTTGGGATACTCACATCGTTTAGAGATGCCAAGCAAAAACAGCTTATTTATCAGGAAAAATAAATACGTGCTAACTGTCAGATGTCCGGAACTCTGCAGTGATCTCCTTTTTACCACAACACAAACAAAAAACCCGTGAGAGCACACGCCGTAACGTATGTCCCTCACGGGTTCTGTATTAAAACCTAAAGGAAAAAGCTCTGAGCTTAGGCCTTTGGACGCTGACGGATGTGGAAGGCAAAGCCGCCAATTTCGTCCTTTAAGTAAGCAGTGACCAGATTGCCCTTAGCATCGTAGTACATATTGGCATCGTCAAAGGCAACGCCCTTGCGCTTTAACATGGCCATAGCACGCTTGATGTCACGGGTATCCACGCAAATGTGGCCATTCTGCCCCACAAATGGCTTCTTCATGACCTCGACTAACTTGCCCGAGAAGAAGGAGATATCCCCCTCGCGCTGGTCGGTGTCAAATAAAGCAGCGATCTGACCAGTAACAGTGGCAGCATTCTCTGGGGTGCCAGCATTGATGCCAACGTGACCCACGCTAAAGTCTAAGACCTTGGCCGTGATTTCCTTGCACAGCTTGGTGATGCCGTCCCAGTCCTTGGCCTTTACGAGCTTGCTAGGTGGAATGAAGCTACCACCAACAGCAGCTACGTTTGGCAGGTCTAAGTAGTCAGTTAAGTTGTTGAGGCCCACACCACCAGTTGGCACAAACTTCATAGCGCCGAATGGGCCAGCTAAAGCCTTTAAGGTGTTGATGCCGCCATAGGCCTCAGCAGGGAAGAACTTCACCAGCTTTAAGCCAAAGTTCATCGCCTCTTCGATGTCAGATGGCACCACCGTACCAGGGCAGACTGGCATGTTGTTCTTGACGCACCAGTCAACAACCTTAGCGTTAAAGCCTGGGGTGATAACAAATTTACCACCGTTGTCTAAGGTCTCCTTAGCGTGGTCGATGTCGTGCACCGTACCAGCACCAACGATGATCTCAGGAACCTCTTTGGCCATGCGCTTAATAGCCTCACCGCCTGCGGAAGTACGGAAGGTCACTTCAGCGATAGGGATGCCACCTGCAACCAGAGCACGAGCTAATGGCACCGCATCATTAGGATCGTCTAAGGTTACGAGAGGGACGATACCGTAATCACTGATTTGCGCAAAAACGTCAGACATAACAAATCCTCTGTGGAGAAAGCTCGAAACCACCGTTAAGCTTACAGCTTTGGTAAAACTTACGCCTTGTGTCAAGCTTACGGCTTTGGCAGTGGCCTCGTTCCTCAGTCCGTGCGGCCAACCTTGTCTCAAAAATATGCGGCCAACAAGAGGGGAGAAAAGCTCCCCACCACCAAAACACACGGACAATATAGGCTAAGCGCACCTGCAACCAGAGCACGATGCGCTCAAGGCCTTGGGGCCACGCTAAAGTCTTTACTGAGCTACAGCCCAGCATCTACGCGTGACCTATCCCATTGCAATACCAGTCTGAATGGCTAGAATCTACCGCAGCTTACCCTGATGACGCAAGAGACATAGGCACAGATTGCGAGAAAGCCAACACTAAAAGCCAACACTATAGGCAGCCTTGCCTCACAACAGTGCTCACTCTTGTGCTCAGGGCCGCAGCAAACTACGGTGCGGCTAAAACCTAACTACCGCTGGCGCTTACTACAAGCTCACGCGCTTGTGGCTTTGCATAAAGGCCTTTAATTGCTCTGGAGTTGGCAGGCCCTCATTGTCACCACTGAAAGTGCACTGAATAGCGCCAATCGCGCAGCCACGCTCAGCAGCCTGCTCGATACTCAGCTCTTCCATTAAGCCCGTGATCACACCACAGGCAAAACCATCACCGGCACCGACCGTATCGACAACCTTATCGATGATAAAGCCAGGGACAGTAATTTCTCTGTCACCGTCGCGCACAAAGGCGCCCTTAGGGCCTAACTTGGTCACAACCGTCTTGGCACCTAATTTCTGGTAGAAGTCACTAATGGCCTTTGGATCGGAGCTACCGCAGAGGATCTTACCCTCCCCCTCACCTGGCAACACGAGATCGGCATAAGTAGCCAGCTTGTTTAAGGTCTCCACCATAACCTCTTGCGATGGCCACAGCTGTGGACGCAAGTTAGGATCAAAGGAGATAAAAAGCTTCGCCTCACGTGCCTTTTGAATCAGGGTCATCATAGCCGCACGGGTTGAATCCGTTAAAGCGGGAAAGATACCCGTTAAGTGGATGTGGCTAAATTTGGAGAAATCGATGTGCTCTACATCCTCTGGACTTAAGGTCGAAGCAGCTGAGCCTTTACGGAAGTAGAAAATCTGTGGATCGCCCTTGGAGACCTTGCCCTTAAGCATAAAGCCCGTGGTGCGCTCGGTAGTGAAGAGCACATTGGAGTCGTCGATCTTGTTGTTGCGTAAGGTGCGAGTAATCAGCTTGCCAAATGGGTCGTCACCAACTTTGGTGAGGTAAGAGACATAGTGTCCTAAGCGTGCAGCGCCCGTAGCCACATTGAACTCGGCACCGGCCACAGCGAGCGAATAACCGCTGACGCTATCTAATGGCCCCTCTGATTGGGCGATTAATAAGCCCATTGGCTCACCGGCAAGTAATAAGCCCTTTGCCATCAACACAACTCCTCTAAAAATCCCAATCCACTCTCAGTGATGTCGTGCAAGCTGCACCTACAGCGCGCCGCAGGAGACTTTGCTCAAGCCATGCGTGGGGTAGCTCTAAGAGCTACCGCTGCCTGCGCGGCACCTTGACAAGTCTAACTGTTCTTGCCATCGCAAAGGTTGCGATATAGCAAAAAATGAGAAAAACCTGCGCCCCAACAAGTAAGCGTCAGCTCCTGCACCGTGCCCGAAAAAGGGCACTAAACCTAAGCATAGGCGTATGCTATAGCAGCGCTGACATACTTGTAAACTAGTATGGTAGCTAAAGAAAACGTAGCTCACAAAATTAAAGCAAAAGAGCCTAAATAAGGGCAATGCATAGGGGAAAACACAGGGGCAAAGTGGCTGTCGAAAGTAGCTGGGAACGCACAGCTGCAAACCAAGCGCGTCCCCCCTACCACACACGCCACAGAACGAGCACACCACAGCCACACACACACACACCGGAACTGCCGCTACTTTGTCAGCTACTTTGTCATGGCGCTCCTCTTTTGCGAGCCAGCCCTCCTTTTCTACCAAAACTAAGCCCCGGCTAAGCATTTTGCCCTACAATAATGATGGCTTTTTGCACGTAGCTTTTGCTACTGGCCCTGCATGCTAAAATGCTCGCAGTGCTTTCCCTTATTTTGAGGATTTTCTATGGCTCTGAACAATCCCGCCATGGGAGTGTTAAACCGCGCCGCCGAGGGTGCCTATAATTTCGGCGGCTTGGGACAAGTGGCTACCCTCTCGGGCGCTACCACTAAGTCCATTTTATTAGTAGCCTTGACCTTAGTCGTGGGCTACGTGAGCATGGTCTACAGCTTAGGCTATATTTACGCTAACGGGGCTATCCCTAAGCTCTTAATGTATGGTTCGCTGATCGCCGCTGTCGTCGTGGCCTTGGTTACCATCTTTAAGCCAAACGCCGCCCCTTTCTCGGCACCTGCTTACGCCGTCTTAGAAGGTGGCGCCTTAGGCTGCCTCTCGGCCGTCTTTGAGTTTAAGTACCCAGGTATCGTTTCCACTGCCGTCATGTCCACCTTTGTCGTGGTGCTGAGCATGTTAGCGCTGTGGAAGTTCCGCATCATTGTCCCAACTGCGCGTTTCCGCAGCATCGTGGTTGGTGCTACTGCTGGTGTGGCCGTGTTATACCTGATCAACATGATCGGCTCGCTCTTTGGCTTCCCACTGCTGCCACGTACCGGTGCGCTTTCCATTATCATTTCGCTGGTAGTGTGCACCATTGCGGCCTTTAATCTGGTCTTAGACTTTGACATGATCGAGCAGTCGGTCAATGAGGGCCTGCCAAAGTACTTTGAGTACTACTGCGCTTTCTCGTTATTAGTCACCATCTGCTGGCTGTACATCGAGATCTTAAACCTCTTAAGCAAGCGCGAATAAGCACTTCAATAGAGCACAAGAGCGTTGCTCCTGCCCGTCGCCTATCACATAAACGCGACATGAGCGGCAGGGTAGCCTCTAATGCGTTGTGTTCTGATCTCTGGTTTTCTATCATAAAGGGCGATACTGCGGTATCGCCTTTTTTGTTGGCAAGTTACCAAAAGATCACCACTACTCTGCTGCTGCCCATGCAGGGGTAAGTGGCCTCCGTAAACTACCAGCATTGTCTTCACCCTACTCTGCTCTTCTGCGGGAGATTGTTTATGCGCGATTTACGCGACTGTCGCATTGCCATCGATGACATCGACCAACAAATCATTTCGCTCTTACAGGCACGACAAGACGTAGCGCGCGATGTGGCTATCTACAAGCTGGCCCACGATCAAGGCATCGTCGATAAGCAGCGTGAAGAGCAAAAGCTCTCCACCCTCATGAACAAGGCTGTAGAGGCCGGTATCTCCCCTTCCATGGTGCGCTCTATCTACGAAAAGATCATGGCGCACACTGTCTCTTACGAGCAAAGCTACATCGTCTCACAGGTCAATAACAAAGACTTTGCCCGCTCTACCTCCGTAGCCTACTTAGGCACAAAGGGCACCTACTCGCACCTTGCCACCCACCGCTACTTTGAACACTACGAGAACCGCATGCGCGAGCAGTCTTGCACCTCCTTTAGTGAGATCGTAGCGCAGGTAGAAAGCGGTAATTGCGAGTATGGCGTGTTGCCTATTGAGAACTCCAATTCCGGCTCCATTAACGAGGCAGTGGACACCATGCAAACCATGGAAGCCTCGATTGTCGGTGAGATCTTCTACCCTATCGATCACTCCATTCTCTCGGTGCAAAGCGCGCCTAATGCCGAGCAAGGCGAAATCGACTACGCGCAAATCACCACCGTCTACTCCCACCCGCAGCCGGTGACTCAATGCTCTAACTTCCTTAAAACCCACCTTGCGCATGCGCAGGTGATTTATACCCACGCTTCTTCTGAGGCAATGGAAAAGGTGAAGGAACTTAACGATCCGCACGCTATTGCCTTAGGTTCGATGCATGCGGCACGCTACTACGGTCTGCACCCACTGGTAAGCGACATTGCCAACAACAAGAACAACTACACCCGCTTCATTATCCTGAGCAAGACGCCAATTAGCGTGCCTCTTACTATGAGCGCTAAGACCTCCTTGCTCTTTAGCACCAAGAAGTACACCCCAGGCTCGCTCATTAACGTCCTCAATGAGTTTAGCCGTCATGAGATCAACCTAACTAAGCTCTACTCGCGTCCTCTGGAGATGCAGGCTCGTGAGACGTGGGAAGAGATCTTCTTTGTTGACCTTGAGGCTAACCTCAATACGCCTGTAATGCAGGAGATCATGAGCCGGATTAAGGAGCACACCACCAACTTAAAGATCTTGGGTTGCTACCTCTCGGACGAGCGTCACAAGTAAGCAAAAATACTGGCTCTACTCAGAATTTGTGGGGCGCTTAGGAGGTAATGGGACGGCTAATTGCTGGTTAGCACAGGCCTTAGCCACCCTCCTAAGGTTGGGTCTTGATCCTATACCCACAGATTCTGAGGAAAGCCACAATACGCGCTTACAACTGCTGCCAAGCTATACCTTGGCAAGACTATCCTCTGAGTTTGGTGGATGCCAAAAAGCAGCATCGACCATGCGATCAAGTATTGGGCCCATGTGATGTCGCTTGGCGTGACCAACCTAGTGGTAAATTCGGAAATTAACGAGGAACCCCATCCATAGCCGTACAGGCGCATGAATGGGATCAATTAGGGGCATTGGACAGGCGTGATGAATGTCTGTTGCCCTTGTTTTGAGGGTAATGGTTCCTCGTTAATTTCCGAATTCTTCACTAGGAGTAGTGTTGGTGCCATATCCACCAAACTCTGGGGAGATCCCTAATTTAAGGATTTATCAGCATGACCAAAGCATCACAGACCTATCTGCATCAGCAAGATAGCGCTGGACGTAAATGGCTGCAATGCCACACTAACCGCACAAGTCGTAATTTTGCGGATCTCAATGAGCTATTAACATATGATCACTCCACAGCTAGTGAGCATGTGGATGTTGAGGTGTTCTTTAGAAACTTAAAGGAACGCCTGTTAGAGCAGATTGCGGCTGCTGATATGGTGATTGGTGCGGTTGCTTGGATTACCGACCTCGATATCCTTGCAGCCTTAGCGCAAAAAGAGACGCTGATCGTTGTGCAGAAAGAAGATTTCTTGCGACCAGACTTAAAATCAACGCTGTCTGACAGCGACAAAGCTATGCTGCAAGGGGCCTATGAGGCGCTACGTCCATTTGATGGCAGAAACGTACCAGTTGGCCCATTTGACCAAGCTTTGAACCCAGACATGCTCTCCCACTTGGCACCAGTGCGATGCTTTGGCTATTGTGTACCAACCCAGATGTATCGTATTCCTAAGATGCACAATAAGTTTTTGGCGTTTTTGCAGCACGATGAGTATTATGATACCTACCAGCCAAAATCCGTATGGACAGGCTCTTTAAACCTCACGGCTATGTCGCTAAGCTCACTAGAAAATGCTATCGTGATCCACGATCCTAAAATTGCTGAGGCTTACATATGCGAGGCTCAGATTATCTACTTAAGAAGTGACCCCCTTGACTGGAAGAGTCACTGGGTTAATCCTTGGTCTACAGATTCACTGTAGTAGATATGGGCTTGCAAGCACACCAAAACAGTAATGAATCACTGGCGCAGCTCATACAAGGCTTTTACCTTACCGCTACACCTAAGCAAATTTGGCTTAAATATCAGGTTCTTGCTGGCACACAGCTGTTATGCCCCCAAAGCACAATGCTTGGATTCAAGATAGGGGCAATGAGCTTGCACGCTGCCCCAATAAGCACGCAAGCACACCAAATCAGTAATGAATCGCTGGGCAGCAACAGCCACCACTTATCGTTAACACCGCTAACCATCAGGTTTTTGCGGTGGCCGTGAGCAGCGCTTAACGCATGCTCTGTGCAAGGATCCAAGATAAGGTGATCACACCACGGCGTGGTTATCTCATGTTGATTTCTCGCGCTTCCTGCTCCATATACATGGGCTCCCACCATTGCTCCAAGTTACCACATAAGAAGGCTACAGCACTATGAAACAAATTTACGACTTAGCAGGCCTTATGCGTAAGCTCAATGTTTACAGCTTTGGCGAGCTGCAGGATCTTGGCTTTGACGTGCGAGGCTACTTAGAGCGGCAAGAAAAAAACCTAGCCGAAGAGCTTGAGGCCATTCGATATGGCATCCAAGAGCTTGACGCTTGGGATGAAAAGTTAGAGCACACTCCCCAAGATATGGATGATGAGCGTTACGTACCTTACGACAATTACGATAGCTACGCCGACTCTGATGATTTAGCTGAAGCATCATCACAAGCCAACGACCATGATGATAACGCCGTCGATGCCGAAAGCAACGACAACGACGCCGAAGACGAAGACGAAGACGAAGACGAAGACGAAGACGAAGACGACGATTTGCCTAGTTACTTTACCTTTGATTCAGCACTTATCGGAAAGTCTAATTACATCTATATTGGGACTTAACCAACTTGCGCTCTGCAATAAAAATGGGGAAAGCATAGCACCTATGTGGATATAACACACGTTGATTTATGAGCGGATCTTTGGCTCTCCTCAGAGTTTCTAGGAGCAAGCAAGCAAGCACACAGAATCAAGATCGCTGGTCTCAGAGCTATTGCCACCGCATGGCACTAACGCCTATAAACATCAGCTTTTTGCTTGGGGTATGGACGACACTGTACTGCATGCTTTGTGCTGGTATTCAAGATGGTTTAGTGGGGAGAGCCCCCACAATACTCTTAGGTGGCTAACATTAAGCACAATAACCACGGCTCATGTGCTTGACAGGAGTTAGGCTACGTTGTGGTATCCACCAAACTCTGAGTAGAGCCCCTTTATCCCAGTGAACTGGGTTTATAGCAGTAGAGCGTACTGGTCGACTACATACCTTCTTGCAAGTCTACATAGGTACCGCCATGTCTACACAATTCAACCAGCTTACCATGCCTGCACAGATTCTTACACTTGCTGAGCTTCACCTCTCAGTTGAGTCCCTCGCGCAGTACCTAAGCACGCTACCGCAGCTTAATCCTCACGCCCTTACTCTTGAGCATTTAGCGACGCCTTTAGGTCGTAAGCTCTTCCAGTCTATTGCCCTGAGCTCTGATTTCTGTGAGCAGGAAAATCTCTACGGCCTCAAGCTCTACTCCTGCTTAAGTGAAGCTGACAACCCCGAAGTGCTTGGTGATCCCTTTACCCGCAGCCTTGCCGAGCTTAAGACGCGCTATTTCTTTATGGTCGACCCTGCTTTTCCATGGCAAGGAGAGGCCCCTACTCCTGAGCACTACCTGCTCTTACGCGACAAGCCAAGTACCTTTTTGGCGTGGATTGTGCGCATGTCTTTCATTAAGCGCTGGGCGCTGATGCACTGCTTTCGCGACGAGAATGTCTCTGAGCATAGCCATCAAACTGCCGTCATTGCCCACATGCTGGGAGTGATTCACAATGAGCTCAAGGTGCAACCGCCAGTTAACCCCAGCGACGTGGCGCTGATTGCCCTCTACCATGAGGTAGCAGAGAGCAAGGTGCAAGACCTCAACTCCAACACCAAATACCTCAATCCCGAGTTTACGCGCCAGTTTAAGGCTATTGAGCATCAGGCCGAAGAAGAGTGCCTACGCACGCTCCCGCCATTCATGCAACAGGAGTTTGCCGCGCTGCTCATCCAGAGCAATATCGATCCCACCCTTAAGGACATCGTTAAGGCTGCTGACCACATCTGCGCTTACATTAAGACCGCCAATGAGCTGCGCTTTAATAACCCTGAGTTTGTGCACGTAAAGGACAACCTTGAAGCCACCTTACAGGAGGCTGCACAACGCTTACCTGAGGTCGATTACTTTATGCGCACCTTTGTGCCTTTGTGCTGGGCAACTGTAGACCAGCTCTCTGGAGTGGACTACCAAGAGCAGTACCGTTTTGATATGAAGCAGGCCGCGCAGCACGCCAACACCTCTCTGCCCGAGCAAGAGATAGAGCCAAAGCCAGCAGCTACACCACAGAGTAAAGCGCCACGTTCATAATGCCCCGTACCGTACCGCACAGTACGTACCGTACCGTACCGCGCGGTGTGGTGTGCGTTTTATTCCGCCGCACGGGCCGCTAAAGGTGACACCCCGCCACTAACCGCACTGGCCGCGCCGCCACTTACTGTGGCCTGCTCTGGCAGTGGATTCTTACGTGGGCGTCCACGCTTACGCTTTGCTGGCACCGCCCCCGCCTGCGCCGCTGCAGAAGCAGCTCCACTCGCAGCCCCGCCCAGCGCTGAGGTAGTAGCTGCGCTGCTGGTAGCTGTTGTTGCTGCCGCATAAGCGGCCGTGGCATTAGCGCCAATCTTTGGTACCGGCACGCTGCTGATATCCGTGCGAATCACCGGAGGAGCACTGGTCGCACGCTCCGCGCTGCTCATACGCGGGGTGCGCGCTAAATTGCGCAGATAGTCGTGCGCCGTAAGGTAGGTGTAGAGCTTCTTGAGCACCCGACGGGCAAGCTTGGGATCCTCTTGCACAATGGCAAAAATCAACTTCTGATGCAGCGTCAGGATCACCTGCGAGGAAATGGTAGGCTGCAGCGTTGACAGCGCCAGCTGTAAACGCCGAATTGCTTCGAGCACCGAGTCCTTAACAAACTCGTTCACAATGCCATTGAAGATGATCTTGTGAAAGTTAAAGCATGACTGCATAAACTTGCTGCGGTCATGTACAGCCAGCTCCCGTTGCTCGTCCAAAGCCGCGACTAGTTGCCGCTCTAAGCCTTTAAAGCACTTATTGAACTTGCTCATCTCAATGTAGATGGCAGTTGGGGCCACGATCTTGAGGAACTCTAAGATCTGCACAATCTCTTTTTTGGCCGCGAGGCTCTTGCCCGACTCCTCAAACATGGTCTCATCATGCAGGGGGCCGATCACAAAGGTACCAATGCCCTGACGTGCCTTTAAGACATTGAGTGCCGCCAACTGCATAATGGCACTACGCAGCGAGGTGCGCGAGACCTTTAAGCGCTTACGTAACTGGTTTTCTGAGGGGATTTTGGAACCCACAGGCCACTGCCCAGAGCTAATCATGTCCCGCATATAGTGGATGATTTCACTGGTCACAGCATCTGGCCGCGCCACATCTGCCATAACAAAATCTCCTCTGAGCCTTACGCCACAATAATCAGATTAGCTGCTATAAACGATGCTAATTAACCGAAACTCGCCTGACATTGTGGCAGCTCTCATCTCAGCTTCAGATCACGGCGCCTGACGGCAGATCACACTCCTGAGACCGAGCCCATAACCTCCCCTCCACATGTGGCTGTATCGCGCATAATAGCCGTCTCCTGCTTGAACTCAAGCACCACCTACAAACCGTGGTCGCACGCTAAGCTCTAGAGTAGAGGCTATCTTGCAGTTTCTAAGTATAGAAAACCACCTTGCATCGTAGTGTGACAAAACCTGCAAACTTTGCGACTTGTCTGCAAAGAACGACAAAAGCTGAGGCCATTTCACAGCTGTAGTGCAGAAAGTACGCTGCGAAATGAGCGCACAAGTGGCACAAGTGATGGTGGTGACTGAACTTACTCAAACAACAGGTTCTCCTCAGAGTTTGGTGTATATGGCACCAACACTACTCCAAGGTTGGTCACGCTAAATGCTATCACATGGTCTCCCATGCTTGATCGCAAGGCGCTGCTGCTTTTTGGTATCCACCAAACTCTTAGTAGAGCTAAACAACAGCGCAAGCGGGCTCAACACCAAAGCGATAGGCACTTATGTCTCACGCTGCTACTGCTTAAGTTGCCACTTACTTAGGATCATTTGGGCTTCTTGGGGTTACCTTCACCGTAAAGACGCTCAGGACGCAGCTTGAGCCTAGCTCTTCTTAGGCGCGTAAGGGTGGCAGGCTGCGCTTGATATTTCTACCCTCAGCAGCCACCTGACTCCCCAGTTGATGCGCCCATAAACGCTTATTGACGCCACCGCAGCGACCGCTTGAGCATCTGTACTCTCAAGCCACATGGTATAATGATTGGCTATTCTTTGGGCTTTTCACGCCTGACAAGATCGTTCTTTTCTTCTGACCGCAGCTGCGTCTGACTCCACAAGCTCACACTACTTACTACTTACTACTTACTACTTACTACTTAGTGTAGTGATTGAGCTACGCGCTAGCTCTAAGTAAGCCCGTGCTCTGCCCTGACGTGCACGATGCCCTTTCTGAAAGCGCACTAAATAACACCTCAACCAGACTAGAGTAACAGACTTCTGAGCGGTACCTTTGTAGGATTAATATGGCTTCTTCTGCTCGCACGCCAGCTGCGCCTCACGCCCGCCACGGCAAAAGCCCTAGCTTGGGGCACACCCCGCGCGCCGCGCGCTCAGCACGCAACGCGTCTGCCAAAACGGCGCAAGTTAAAATCTTTCGGAACGGGCAACAAGTAGGCACCCAGAGCGTTACCTTAAGTACCAGCAAAGCGGCCCACAGCCACAAGAACACCGCTCTTGCTCAAGCGCAAGGCCTCAAGCGACCAAACGGCAAACACGCTGGCGCCGCCAAGCATGGTTCTACGCCTTTTGCTGGCCGTAATGGTCATGACCATGGCCATGGCCATGATCAACACGGCCATAACGAGTTTGCTCGTGGTGGCAAGCAAAAGCATGCGGCCGCCTCACGCTTTAGTGAGCGTCGTGAGGGCCACTTCTCAGAGAGCGCTGCTGAGCGCAAAGTACGCTCCGGGCAAAGCCGCCGTAAGGAGATTGTGGCAGAGCGAGCGCCAAACAAGCCTGGCTTTACCACCTTCCAGCTACGTCTTGTCAGCAGCATTCTGCACACAACCATTGTAGACAAGAAGCCTCTTGATAAGGCTTATGCCCAGTGGTTTAGCAAGGTCAAGATTCCTGCCATCGAGCAGGGCTTTATCATCCGCCACGTTAACGCCATGTTCCGCCGTCTCTCGCTCTTTGCGCAGATTGCGGGCTTAAAGCGTCCTAGTGACTTTGAGCGTCACGTGAACCGTCTGATCCTCGCCTACTACACTTTAGAGAAGTGGCCATGGCCGGAGTTAGACCCAGATGGCATGGAGCGCTCGGGCCTCGACAAAAAGGTGGAGGCGGCTTTAGAGCACCCACTGCTCAAAGAGGGCTGCCCTTACTGGTTAGAGGAGCTGGGCTCCCGCGAGTTAAAGGAGGCGTGGCCTGCCGAGCGTCAGGCTTTAGGCCTGTCTGCCCCACGCTTTATCCGCGTCAACACCTTAAAGGCAACACGTGACGAGCTGGCACAAAAGCTCAGTGCTGAGGGTGTGGTCACCCGCCCTGTAAAGGGCGTGAACACTGCCTTAGAGGTCACCTCTAATGCAGCCCTATTCCGTACATCTGCCTTCCGTGAGGGCTTATTTGAGCAGCAGGATGCAGGCTCGCAAGAGATTGCGCCTTTTGTGCAAGCTGAGCCAGGCATGCGCGTCATCGACGCCTGCGCAGGCTCCGGTGGTAAGACGCTGCACTTAGCGGCGCTGATGCAGGGTAAAGGTACCCTCATTGCGCTGGACATCGAGGGCTGGAAGTTAGAGGACTTAAAGAAGCGTGCAAAGCGTGCTGGTGCCTTTAACATCGACACCCGCCTCATCGACTCGACGAAGGTGATTAAGCGTCTGCATGAGCACGCCGATCGCGTCTTAATCGATGCGCCTTGCTCAGGCTTAGGCGTGCTGCGCCGCAACCCTGATGGCAAGTGGTCAGATCCCCAAGCGCGCTTAGCCACTTTAAAGCAGACGCAAGCGGAGCTTCTTGAACGCTATGCGCTGATGGCTAAGGTCGGTGGCAAGGTGGTGTACTCTACCTGCTCCATTCTCCCTGCAGAGAACCAGCAGCAAGTGCAGGCCTTTTTATCTCAGCACGGTGCTCAATTCCAGCTTGAGGAGGAGAAGACCATTCTGCCGTCAAGCGGCTTTGATGGCTTCTATATGGCCCGTCTAGTGCGCATCGCCTAAAGCGCGCCTTTACCGCGCCCGCTCACGCCCAAGAGCCACCGGCTCTGCACGTGTGAAAAAACAAAAGCCACAGTAGTGTTTCCACCGCTGTGGCTTTGTTGTTTTTTCAGGACGAAAGGCGCTCTTAAGGACCTCTGAAGTAGTGCGTACCTACTACATGTCAAAGCGCACTGTATCGCTATCCTCACCGGAATAGCCTACTTGCTCCCGATCGAGGTCTAAAAGCAGCTGCATATCAGCAGGGCTAATCTCAAAGCCCAGCACATTGAGGTTGCTGCGCATGTGCTCAAGTTGTGCGGACTTTGGTAAGGGGATCACGCCTAACTGTAATGCCCAGCGCAGGCACAGCTGAGCAGGGGTGCACTGGTACTTAGCGGCTAAATGCACAATCAGCTCATGGGAGAGCAAACGGTTGCGGCCAAATGGGCTCCAGCCCTCGACCACAATACCCTGCATGCGGCAGAACTGGCGCAGTGACTCTTGGGAGTAGCCAGGGTGCACCTCCAGCTGGTTCACCATTGGTGGAATCGAGGTGTCTAACAACGCCCGCAGATGGTGCTCCTTGAAGTTAGAAACACCAATGGAGCGCACATAGCCCTCAGAGTAGAGCTGCGCCATAGCACGCCACGTGGCAAGATTGAGCTCTTCCCAATTCTCAAAGTTTTGCGCGCTGGCAGGCCAGTGAATGAGGTAAAGATCTAGGTAGTCGATGTCGAGATCATTGAGCGTCTTAAAAAAGGCGTCCATGGTCTTTTGATAGCCTAAGTGCGTAGGCCAGACCTTAGAGGTCACAAAGATATCCTCGCGCTTTAAGCCTGCCTTTGTAACACCCAGACGCAATCCCCGCCCAACGTAAGTCTCGTTGTTGTAGAAAGCCGCACCATCGATGAGGCGATAGCCATTCACAATGGCCTGTGCCACGGCCTTAATACAGTCGCTGGCCTCAGGGAGGGCGTAAGTGCCAAAACCAATAGCCGGAATCACATCGCCGGAGGCGAGCTTCTTACCGTATGGTTGCCATTGGGCCGCAATATCTTGAGCAGTAGTGGCCACGTTAACTCCTTGTAAACCAGCTGCTGGGTGAGAGAAAAGCCAGAGAAAGCTTGTACTACCTACACAATGCTTGGGCGCAGCGGTAACCGACCGAGCATAGCGGTCAGCCTTGAGTGTGCCCAAAGGCTACTCTGGAGGGGCAATGCGACGCAAAGCGGCTGCTTTGTCGTCTCATCATAGCTATCATAATGCACGCCAAGCTGCCTCCTGCTATTAGCGTGCAAAAAAAGCAAAGAACCAGCTACGCCAAACGGCGCTGCCTTAACGACCAAGCTGCTTTTGCCCTGCACGCATCTAACGATTAGCGCTTACCACAATGGTCTCCGGTCACGCTTACCTAAAACTATGCTCTGTTGACCTACAGCCTTGTGGCAGATGCGGAAATTAACGAGGAACTTCAGCCATAGTAGTGCAGGCGCATGTATGGGATCAATTAGGGGCATTAGACAGGCGTGATGAATGTCTGTTGCCCTTGTTTTTGAGGGTACTGGTTCCTCGTTAATTTCCGAATTCCTCACTAGCTAAAATTAAATGCCATAACCACGGCTCATGTGCTTGCCTACAGGTATGAGGCTACTTTGTGGTATCCACCATCATCATCTTCAGGAAGGCCCCACCAAAAGCCATCACCGGCAACACTGCCGATGTAGCTTGTACGATGTACGCTGATGGTCGGTGTGTGTAGAGTAGAATGTGAGATAGCTGGTGCCATGGCGTAATGGAGTAGCAAGCAACTAGTGATGGAGTTCAAACGTATTTGCCGAGCCACACCGAGCAGCGATCTTTATTGGAGATCACTATGGGATGGTTTGTATTAGCGGTTTGTCATGATGGTGTCATGCGCAGCTTGGTGGTAAATACTTTTAAACTCCATCACTAGTACCCTAAAAACATGGGCAACAGACGTTCATCACGCCTGTGCAATGCCCTTAATTGATTCCCTACGGGCGTCTGCACGGCTATGGATGGGGTTCCTCATTAATTTCCGAATCTACCACTAGCGCTTCTTTTTGGTGCATTAATACTCAAAGCCACTTATTGCAAAGCTTTGCAAAGCTGATAGAAATCAGTTTACTGCTCAAGATATTGGCGCGCGCTAATTTTATTTGCAGTACCCCAGCTCCGCCATATTGCAAACAAAAGCGACTGTCATTAGCATACGCGCTGGGAAAAGCTCAGGTAACGCCTGACTGTAAGGTCAACTCTGTAAAGCCCGCCATATTGTGCTGGCCACATGCCACATCTGCTGCCTGCATTTCCTCTCTCTTCTTACGACTTGCTGTCAGCACGACAGCTTGCCAGAGCACTTCTCGGCTCTCCTCAGAGTTTGGTGGTTACCAAAAGCAGCATCACCACTGCGATCAAGCAGTAGTCCCTTGTGATGGCGTTTGGCGTGACCAACCATGAGATAGTGTTGGAGCCACATCCACCAAACTCTGAGGA
>JAHLFE010000213.1 GCA_018884035.1 Candidatus Anaerobiospirillum pullicola | reverse complement strand
CTCCAGAGCGCAGTCCGCGCCCCACCTCCCCACGCTACGCCGCGCCTACCTCCCCTGCTCTGCTCTATAAAAACTCGCGCCAATCTGATAAAATCGGGCTTCCCTTTAGGGTCTTATCCCTCACTCTCACTTTCCCTCCCTCTTTTTACAGAGACTTGCTCTTTAGGTGTTCTCATGTCCGAGCGCTTTAAGCCATTCCTCACCGTTGCCCTCATCATCGAACACGAGGGTAAATTCCTCATGGTCGAAGAGTTCCAAGAAACCGGTGAACTCTGCTTTGGTACCATCGCCGGTCACGTCGAAGCCAAAGAGTCTATCCTCGAAGCTGCAGTGCGCGAAGGCCGCGAAGAGTGCGGCTGCGACGTCGTCTTAGACCACCTCGTCGGCATCTACGACTACGTTAAAGACTACGAGACCATTATCCGCTTCACCTTTAAGGCCCACTTAAAGGACGAGGACATCAGCAAGATCAAAATCGCCGATCCTGATGGCGATATCGTTGGCATCAAGTGGTACACCCGCGACGAAATCTACGCCCAGAAAAAGATGTGGCGCACCCGCTTAATCGGCTACAACTTCGACGACTACTTCAAGGGGCAGGCTATTCCTCTGAGCGTCATTACTGAGGTAAGAGGCTAATGAGTAACAACGCTGCGCCGGTATTACCTCCTGATTACAAGTTTGCCTACGATATACCTTACGCGGAGCTCAAAGGCAAAAAGGTCGTTGTTGGCCTGTCAGGCGGTGTCGACTCCTCAGTCTCCGCTGCCCTCTTAAAAGAAGCAGGCATGGAAGTGACCGCCCTCTTTATGAAAAATTGGGAAGAGGACGATACCGATACCGTCTGCGCTGCCGCCGCTGACCGCGAGGATGCAGCTCAGGTCTGCGCTAAACTCGGCATTGAGCTTAAGACCATTAACTTTGCCGCCGAGTACTGGGATCGCGTCTTTGAAAACTTCTTAAGTGAGTACCGCGCCGGACGCACCCCCAACCCTGATATCCTCTGCAATAAGGAAATCAAGTTTAAGGCCTTTTTGGACTACGCCTTAGAGGACTTAAATGCCGATTTCATTGCCACCGGCCACTACTGCTTACGCTCCTTTGATGGTGGCCTTGACGCACCAACCCACCTCCTGCGTGGCCTTGATCCGAACAAAGACCAAAGCTACTTTCTGCATGCCATTGGGCCTCATAAGCTCCATAAGGTGCTCTTTCCTGTAGGCCATCTCTTAAAGCCACAGGTACGCGCTTTAGCCGCCGAGCGCGATCTTATTACCGCAGGGAAAAAGGACAGCACCGGTATCTGCTTTATCGGTGAAAAGCGCTTTAACCAATTCCTCAAACAGTACCTGCCCGATGCTGCAACGCCTGGCCCTATTGTCTCCACTGACGGTAAGGTCGTAGGTGAGCACCTTGGACTTATGTACTGCACCATTGGCCAGAGAAAAGGTCTGCACATCGGTGGCAATAAAGACGGCACCGGTGAGGCGTGGTATGTGGTCGATAAAGACCTCAAAAACAACGCTCTCATTGTGGCGCAGGGTCATAACCACCCCGCCCTTTTCTCCCGTGGTTTATATGCCAGCCAAGAGACGTGGATTATTGCCCCTCCTGCGCTGCCGCTTAAGTGCACGTGTAAGATACGTTACCGTCAACCTGATGTACAATGTGAAGTGCACAAAGTTCAAGCCCAATTGGCCGGAGATACGGCTCCACGTGAGGTCTTACAAGTTAACTTTACGGAGCCAGTAAGTGCGGTGGCACCAGGGCAATCCGTGGTGTTTTATAGTGGCTCTGACTGCTTAGGCGGCGCCATTATTGAGACCCCAATTAAGTAGTAAAGTAGGTAGTAAAGCTCTACCTACCCACACCCGCGCAGGAGGAACAAGGGCACAAGCTTAAGAACAGCACCAGCCCCCGCGTACATAAAGCTGCGTACAAGCCCTAAGTAAGCGCTATCACAGCTTTACCACCTCAAAGCAGGCCGACGCTCCCCAAAATCGGGGAGACGCTCCACAAGATAACGTGATTGCAACAGCAGGAAAGAATTTTTGTCCTGTACTCCTGTACGCTGCCACCTCCACTTAATTGCCACCCCACAGCTAGCACCAACCCATTCCTTTTGTTTGAGATTGAGCATGGCGTCTAATAACTACTCTGAAACTATTGCCTTAGGAGCTCTGTTCCAAAGCGCTACCCAGATTCAGCGGGTCGCCCGCTCTGGCGCCGTCGATGAACACGCCATTGCCCCTCTAATGCGCGCTCTGGTCATCACCACGCCGCAGACCATTGAAGACATCTACGCACCCAAGCGCCTGCTGCCAGGCTTAAATCAGCTCTTAACCTCACTCATCCCCAAAGAGGCCGCTACCCCAAAAAACGCCGAGCTGATTAAGATCGCCTTTAGCATGATCAATCTCGAGTCCAACCTCGAAAAACAGCCTATGGTCTTTGATCAGCTAGACAAAGAGATTGATCGCCTGCGTGCCGATGTGCTGCGTCTGCACCCAGATTATGAGGATGCCGCGGACAATATCGTGCTTGATTACGACGTGATCCGCATGTACTCGCGCATTTACAGCAATCTCATTAGCCCGAATTTTCCTAAGCTCATCATTTATGGTGAGGAGGCCTATCTACGCCGTCCTGAGTTTCAGGAAATGATTCGTGCTCTGCTCTTAGCAGGCATCAGAGCGGCTCTACTTTGGCATCAGGTGGGTGGCAAGCGCTATTCGATGATGTTCCGCTATAAGGACATCATTGAGTGTGCGCGGCGCATCATTACTGCCAATGGCGGTGGTGTTAACAACTAAAACAGCAGCCTTAAGAGCGTGGACTCTAGCTCCAAGTGCCAAAGAGTCAGGGCCAAGCCTGCACAGCGCTCTTTTGCTCTGGTGGTGCTCGTTCTATAACTGAGATCCATGCACCGCCCCCTCACTACAGCTTATTGCAGCTACAGCTTCTGTAGCTACGGCTTCTTAGCTACAGCCCTTTTCTATGACTTGCGTGCCCCTCTTACCCCACTTGTCAGCACAGGTAAGAGCAGGTTTCTCTAGAGTGTTGTTAAATGAACTTATCACCTTTAACTGCGATCTCTCCTCTTGATGGTCGCTATGAGTCTAAGGTATCTGAACTGCGCGCCATCTTCTCTGAGTACGGCTTAATGCGCTTTAGAGTGCAAGTCGAGCTCACATGGCTCAAGAAGCTGGCTGCCAACCCACAAATCAAGGAGGTACCTGCTTTCTCCCCTGAAACCTTAGCCTTTATCGACCACATCATCGAGCATTTCTCGGTTGAGGATGCTGAGGATATCAAGCGTCGCGAGCGTACCACCAACCACGACGTCAAGGCGGTAGAGTACTTCTTAAAAGATAAGACCGCTTCTAACCCAGAGATCGCTGCTGTCAAAGAGTTTATCCACTTTGCCTGCACCTCTGAGGATATCAACAACAACTCGCACGCCTTAATGCTCAAAGAAGCCCGCGAGAAGGTGTTACTGCCACTGTGCGATGAGCTTATCGATGCCATTGCCAAGCTGGCGCACGACTATGCCACACTGCCACTTTTAGCCCGTACCCACGGCCAGCCAGCCTCCCCTACCACCTTAGGTAAGGAAATGGCCAACGTGGTCTACCGCTTACGCCGTCAGCGCGAGCAGATTGCGCAGGTGCCTATCATGGGTAAGATTAACGGTGCAGTTGGTAACTACAACGCCCACTTAAGCGCTTACCCTGATGTGGATTGGTACGAGTTCTCCCGTGAGTTTGAGGAGAGCTTGGGCCTGACCTTCAATCCTTACACCACGCAGATTGAGCCTCACGATTACATAGCCGAGCTCTTCCACGCTTTAGAGCGCTTCAACACCATCATTCTCGACTTTGATCGTGATGTCTGGGGTTACATCTCCTACGGCACCTTTAAGCAGAGAACCATTGCCGGTGAGATTGGCTCCTCGACCATGCCGCACAAGGTCAACCCAATTGACTTTGAGAACTCTGAGGGCAACTTAGGCTTAGCTAACGCCATCTTCCTGCACCTTGCGTCCAAGCTGCCAGTGTCGCGCTTCCAGCGTGACTTAACTGACTCGACCGTGCTGCGTAACTTAGGCGTGGCCTGCGGCTACTCCATCATCGCGTGGAAGAGCACCTTAAAGGGTATCTCCAAGTTACAGGCTAATGAGGAGCACATCCGCCACGAGCTCAACCAGAACTGGGAAGTGCTGGCCGAGCCATATCAGACCGTGATGCGCCGCTATGGCATCGCTAACCCTTACGAGAAGTTAAAGGAGTTAACGCGCGGTCACGACGTGACGCAAGAGACGATGCTGGCCTTTATCGAGACTCTGGAGATTCCAGAGGAAGCTAAGGAGCAGCTGCGTAAGCTCACTCCAGAGACCTACATTGGCCGCGCCATTAAATTTGCGCAGGACATCTAATCGCAGCTCTTAGTGCACGTGGTGCACTTGGTGCTGCCACTAATTACCCATGGGGTTACACCTTGGGTAAGGCCACTTAAGCAGGGTAGGATTACACCTCTTACCCTGCTGGATGTGACGTCCTTAGGGTTTGCCTTGAGATAGAAAACAGCAGCGCGAGTCCTAACGAGGTCGCATCCGCAAGGTGCTGCTACCATGGCGTTTACGCTCAACGATAACGCGCAAGCGTGAACACAGCAAGGCGTTGACACAGCAAGGCGTGAACGCTGCCCTGCACCTTATAAGGGACTTATAGACCTTTACCCTGACATCGGGCCGTTGGCCTGTATTTATTTTTCCCGATAAAGAAGCTGTTTCTGCTTTGCGCCTTTCAACGATAGCCGCCACACTGCAGCTTGAGATAGAGGCTCTCTCAGCTTTAAGGTTATCGCCTTATCCTTGAGGGTTAGTCGTAAGTAGATCCACTCTCAGGTAAAAGCCGTATCTTAGCGGTTTGGGAAAAATCGGCCGCAACTTCTCGACGTCTGTTACCCGAGGTTGAGGATAGTTGGCACTCATCCCTCATAACTCACCTCCTCATACCTGTGAGCCATCACTCGCCCTTGTCAATTGATGCCAGCACATCGCAGTGGGCCATTGACATCGTCCCATCATCCCCCTTTTCTGGTGAGAACCAGCAACCCGAGGCAATTCCCATGAGCCAAACTCGTGAGCGCTACTTTGAGTGGACTCTTCTGAGCCTCATCCTCTTGCTGGGCATTATCCTCTTTTACGAAGCCCTGCCTTTTTTAAACGGTGCCTTAGGCGCCATCACCCTCTACATCCTGCTCCGCAAGTTTAATCTGATCCTTGCCCGCAAGACCTCCCCCCGCCTCGCCCCGTGGATCATCACGCTGGCCGTGACCATTTTTGTGCTCTTACCATTGTCAGCTCTGCTCTGGTACATCATCGACACGGCACAAAACGTCAACATTGACATGCGCGCCCTTGTGCAGCGCCTGACCAACACCGTGCAGTACCTCGAGCAGGTAACGCACTTTGATCTCATGAGCGAAAAGACCATGTCCTTTGTGACCGCTAAGGCCACCGGCATCATGAACATGCTCATGAGCGGTATTAACGAAGCCGCCATTAACATCTTTACCGCCATTTTGCTGCTCTTTTTCCTGCTCTCCGGCGGCATGCGCATGGAGCGCGCTATTGCGCGTTGCTTGCCTTTTAATGACGAGAACAAGCGCACCATTATCTCGAAGATCAGCACCATTGTGCGCTCTAACGCCATTGGCATTCCACTCTTGGCCGTGATCCAAGGAGCCGTGGCTGCAATTGGTTACACACTCTGTGGCATCGATAACGCCATTCCTTTTGGTGCCTTAACGGGCTTTGCTTCCATGATCCCAGTGGTGGGGTCGATGCTGGTGTGGATTCCCCTCACCATTATGCAGTACTTTGAGCAGGGACTGTGGCCAGCGGTATACGTCGGTGCTTACGGCGCCCTGATCATCTCGCAGTGCGATAATGTGCTGCGTATGATCTTGCAAAAGCGTATGGCCAATACCCACCCGCTGATCACCATCTTTGGCGTGATTGCTGGTTTGCCCCTGTTTGGCTTTATGGGCCTGATCTTTGGCCCCTTAATGGTCGCCATGTTTTTGCTCTTTTTGGAGATGTTTATCAGCCAATACATCATTGGCACTGATATCACGCCGCCACAGCGACAGCACCATAAGAGCTTGCTGAGCACAGTGATTAAGCACCAGCACACCAAGCAAGAGGCTACTGCTGCCGCCTCGGCGATTCATGGTAGCCGTGCTGCATCTCATGACAGCAATGCTGCAAGAGAAGCAGAGACCGTCACAGCCGCGCACACGGCCACGGCGCAAACGCACCATGATGCTAAGACGCAGCCAGCGGCATCAGCAGCAGCGGCTGCAAAGCGTCAAAAGTAGCATCATCACAGATAACATCTTGTAATGTGTAAGTACGGAGCTTAGGAATGAGTGATGGCAACGTCACCCACCTCGAGATGAATGGTGTTGGTGAGTCTAACCCTATCTTAAGACGGTGCACCATGATTACCCTAAAGTCCGTCATCTATTAAGTCAGTCATTCCTTACTGCGCTACGTTTTACCACGCGCTATCAAACCATATCTACCTGACCACCATCCATCTTTGGTAGACTAGACAAGAATCTGAGGCCTTACGCCTCGTGGTTCATAATTTTTACCGACCGCAACAGTTGCTTTTGCTCTGATACAAAAGCCGTTATACGTCCCCTGTCCCTGCTGATCGCCTTGTAAGTCTTAAGACCTACAAGTCCATGGGCTCAGACAAGGCACGCCTAAAGGCTTTTGCCGCAAAGCAGAAGTCGCTGTTGCTTTTTTCACCAAGCGTCAGCTTCTATCCCCAGAGTTTAGCCACGCTAACCGTGCAGCACTTGCGCCTTGCGGCCTTGCGGTATTGTGACCTTGCTGTAAGCGGCAGCTTAAAGCAGTTCTGACCTGTGTTTTAGCATGCTGTGCTGCTGTCTTGCTTGCTGTGCTGCACATCTGGACACAGCCACCACGCCCGCTGCGACAACAATAGGCAGCGCAAGGGCAGCAGCAGTTGCAGCAGCGCTGACAGCACCGCAAACGCAACCTCAAGTGTCACCACCTCTGCATGGCACTGCTCATTGCCTTACCTCTCAGGGGTTAAAGGGCGCTAGCGCACACAGTATGTGCCAACGCTAAAGCCAGAGCCAGCACCAGAGCCAGAGGCAGAGCCTCACGTCCCCTATCTTAGAGGCTTAAGAAAGCTCCTGAACCTTTAGAGGTAAACAGTCGTACCGCCGAGGTGACTTTACAGGTGATGGCCCTGTCACGCTGTAGCCTGCAATAACACTCAAGAAAGCAGACGCCTAATGGCGCCGTCCAACCACTACGCACGCACTGTCACCACCTTGCTCTTACTATTAGAGCATCGCTGTGCGCTGATTGATGCCCTCGTAGTGAGCGACGCCAAGGATCAAGCCGTGAATAACGACCCAGCATACGCCCGCCAAGTGGCGTGGAATAACGCCCAACAGAAAATTGCCTCCCTCCAAGGTAAGCTCCGTAATAACGCTTCCCGACTCCAATTACTCGAGCTGCGCCAACAGGTAGTCAACCAATTACGCCAAGAGGTCTCTGCTCAGCATGATGAGGTCACAGCTCAACTGACGCAAGATAGCAACGAGGCACAACAAGCAGAGCTGCAAATGCTCCTTGAGGACATTAACAACCAGCAAAACTCCCTGCAAGGGCAGCAAAAGATGTATGCCCACGAGCAAGCGGTGGCTAATGCCCGCTATGGCGAAATGCGCCATCAGCTCTCCCAGCTCGTAGCTGACGCTAAGGTCTATGCCGGTAGCAATGAAGACCACCAGTGGCTGCTCACGGTTGATGAGGAATTTGCCCCTACCTTTACCTTTGATGAGTCTCAGGTCAGTGCCGAAGACTTTGAGCGTGAGCGGAAATTAGCCCTCACCAACATGCGCAAAAACATCGACAATGCCGCGCGAGTCAAGGAGATCAATCAGCAGCGCCAGCAGGAGCAAGCAAAGACGATCAACCCTGAGCAGCTCTCCTCCCTTGAGCAGGCCTATCTGCAAGCTACCGCTAATGGTATCGATGTCCCAGGCATTGAGAATGTCGCAGAGCCAGTGCATGATGCAGCCTATCGTGCTGCAGCCAATGAGGCCGTGCTTAAGGCCTTTTCGGCTTACAACAAGATCTGCACGACCTTTAAAAAGCGCAATGAGCTGCTTTTAAAGCAAGAGGTCTTAATCTCGCTCCTCTCGGAAATGGATGACGAGCAGCTGCAGCAGACGCAGAAAATTAACGCCACTGACGACCAAAAGCAATTGCAGCTTTTAGAGGACTATCAGGCGGAGCTGGACATTCGCCAAAAGTCACTGCAAGGCCAAGGTAAGGTCTTTTTAAACTCGATGCAAATGCTTATGGCCAATCTCCAAGAGCAACAACGCGCCTGTGCTGAGGCTTTTGCCGTGGCCGGTCAGTATGAGCTCAATGAGGAGCAGATTGAAAAGATCGAGGACATGATCGCTTCTATCGATCAAATGGCCGCCCCTAACCACACCGATGCCACAGAAGAGGAGTGGGAAGAGGCCCGCACGCAAATCCTCACTAACGTCAATAAGGTCGTAAGTAACAATCTGACCTTACAGCGGCGTATGGCGCAAGAGCGTGAGCAGGCCCAACAGGCAGCCGCGACCAAGCCAACGCGCTTTAAGATGCGCACGAGTTTTGACTGGAGCAATGGCCAAAGCCCAAGGGGAGAGTCCGTATATCGCGGGGGCAATGACTACCAGCAAGGCCTTAAGGCTATGGGCTTACGCAAGCCGCAGCGTGGTGCCGCGCGCGAACACACGCCTTATCAGGGACGTGCCTCCTATCAGGATCGCTATAACACGCACGAGCGCTACTCTACGTCAGAGCGCTACGCTCCTCGGGCGCATGCTACCTACTTAACGCCAGAGGAAGAGCGCGCCTTACAGATTACGCACGGCAATCGCGATCCAAGCTACCGTAACTACAGCAGCAAACAGCGCGCAAATACCAGCGCTCACGAAAATGACGCCCCTGCAAGCGCTACTGCTCCCACTGCTACAAGTAGCAGCGTCCCACGTGCTCGCACTGTCCCAGCACCTGCTGTCCCAGCTACCAGCACCGCGCAACCACGCCCTGCTAATGACAATCATGCTGCTACTGCTACAACAGCAACAGCCACCGCAACAACCTCGACACCGACGCCAGCCACTGCGGGCCCCCAAATCACGGTGACCAGCCGCGCCTCACGCGCTGCCGCCAAGCAAACTACCGCTGCTGGGGAGAACAACGCTCCCAGTCCCCGCACGAAAACCACGCTCTCACTGAGACCAACCTCTAAAGCAGCCTCCACCGCTAGCGCTACTGCCAACGCTCATGCCAGCGCAGATACCACCGCACCCGCTGCAGCCCCAAAGAGCCCAGCAACGCTAGACTCTAGCGCCAGTGCTGCCACTGCTAACGACAGCGCTACTGTTGCTGACAGCGTCAGCAACGATGAGCCGCAAATGAGCGTCAATCCGCATGAGTCTCTGGTGATCACTAAGACCGAGGACATGCTCAAAGCCTGGGATCAGCTCTTAAGTGCTGACACCAAAGAGCTGACGCAAGCTAAACAGCAATTGCTGCTTACGCTCGCCCAGCTCTTTACCTGCTTGATCTTAGCCCAAGAGCAGCCCCTCTCAGCTGAAAGCAGCTACGAGACGGCCCCAACCTCCACAGCCAAAATCGATCAGGCTATTGAGCAACAGCAAGCGGCCTATAAGCACTTACAGGAGCTACTTCCCGCCCCAATGGATGAGCCGTTGCTGCGTATTAGTCCGTTGAGCCTTGAGGACTTCTCTGGCTTTGCCCCAGAGGTGAAACTTGCTATTGCCTGCGGTGTGATTCACCTGCAAAGCTTGGTCATTGCTGCCAATAGCGATAGCACAGCGCTGCTCTCCCCTGATGAGGCGGCAGGCCAATACAATCGCTACGAGTTGTGGCTTAACGCCCTCATGGTGTTTTTGCAGATGTCGCACTCCTTTATCGCCGAACAACAGCGCTTAGTGGGCACCTTACCGCTGAGCAAAAAGCTGCAAAAGCGGGAGCTTGCTAAGTTTGTCCCTGTGGGACAGGCCCTCTTGCAGACGGCGGTAGCGCGCTTAAACGAGCAATACAGCGCCATGCCACCTCTGGAGCGCATTGCCTTTAACCACCTGCAAGGCTACGCGCAAAGCCCAACGACCGAGGTGCTCTTACCTGCACTTAAGGTGCTACGGCAACTTGCCCAGTGGCAGTTTACGCAGGCGCATTACGCGGCTTTAGAGCACAGCCAGAACAAGGAAGCCCTGTTAGAAGCGCAGTTGGATGCGCAGCTGCAAAAGTCGCAGACCTCACCTGAGGAACTGTCCACCTATGCAGATCTGATGCAAAGAGCAGATGAGCAATCCCAAGCTGGGCGTGTCCCATCTGCCCTGCAAGGGCGCAATGGAGCTGGTATCGTGGCAAAAGCGCAGAAAAAGAGTCGCAATAGCGCTAAACTAGCGGCGGGACAGATGCAGGATGACTTTGCTCCTGCCTCGTACCACTCAGGTCACATGGCTCGTGCCACGTCCGCTACCTCTGAGGGAGAAAGCGGACAAGACGACTTTTCGGCGGTAAACTTCTTGCTGCAAGGAGAAGAGGATAGTTCTTTTGGCTATTCATCGCGTGACGACGCTGACGCAGCGCGAGTGCGCCGCGCCGTGGCCCGCGCTTTTGACACTTTCAATAACGATGACGAGTTCAATCCGCGCGCTGGCTCTAACACAGGGCTCATTAGCCCAGCAAGAGAGCAGCAGACGGAGCGAGCTCAACAGCGCGACACCGGAGCTAAGAGCGGCAAGCGTACCTCTTTAACGAGCAAAGCGGCCAAGAAATAAAAGGCGTGATTGCTACGTCCTCTACTGCCGCCACCAGCACTACGCCTTAGAGGAGAGCTCTACCCTAGAGCTCTACCCTAGATCTCCGCTCCCGCGTAACGGGTAGTTCCCCTGCTTCATAGCGGGGAAAATCCCCACTTTGTGACGGGAGGAAATCCCCGCTTTGCGGCAGGGAAAATTCCGCTTTGTGGCGGGGTAAAATTCCCGTTTTGTGGCGGGGGAACAGGGTAAATTAGGTGTTGCGCTCACTACCAACGACTCTGTAGCAGAGAAGGAGAGTGTTTCTCATGCTGATGCAGTCCCTACTGCTACTGCCTCATCGGAAATGCCTGTAAACATCCAAGTCAAACACAGAAACAGAGCAGCACGGAGTACTGTTCTGTCCTCAGATAACGACACGGGCGTACCCCGTGTTGCTGTGGGTGAGTCCCATAAAGCTGAGGTGGTAACTCCATATGCCCACTCCCCACAAAAGTCTAAGTCGCAGCAGGCTGTAGCCAGCAGTAAACCAAAGTCTAAGGACAATGCGAGTAAGACTAACGCGCCAAGTGCTAAAGCGGTAAATTCCCCTACTGCCCCAGTAAAACAAGGGCACAAGGGAAGTGAGCAGCAAGCGCAGGCTAAGGCGTCACACTCCCGTCAAGGAGATAGCCTTAAGCGCCCAGAGCGCACTAAGGACGCAGCTCGTAGCACTGACCGCGCCCGTGCCAGTGACACTGCTGCAAGCCGCGCCAGCCGCAACAGCAGCAAGCGCACGGCGCCTAATGCTCGCGCCGCTAAACCAGCGGCCCGCAACACGGGCTCTACCGCCCGCAGTAACAGCGCCGCCCGTAGCACCAGCGCGCGGAGCAGTGGCAATAGCGCTAAGCGCACAACGAGCAGCGCAAAGAGCCGCACTCATGAGGTGGGCCACCCAAGCACCAGCGACAGTAGTCGTAAGCCACGGCGGACTAAGTCTCTTCCGAGCAATCTCGACTACCAGACGCTGTCGCGACGGCCAAAGCGTGATGACGACCTCCCGATTTTTGAGACGGTGGTATCCACACGCTATGGCGGCTATGAGCCCCCAAAGCCACGCTCGACACTACGCACGCAAATTATCTCCGTGCACACGGCCAAGGGCACGATGATGGCTACGCCTAGCAGTAAACGCAGGGTGCCACGCCGTCGCTCCCCACGCTAAGTGCACCGCGTGGTAAAGGGCAGTGCTCTCTACACCATTAGCTCAAGCTTAAGCTGAGCCCCAAAAGCCCACGTTTGTGGGCTTTTTTGTCTGAAGGGTAATGGTGCGCTGACATCGGGGAGTTGCCTTGTATTTATTTTTCCTGATAAAAAAGCCGTTTCTGCTTTACAACTCTAAACGATCTCAAGCATACTGACTGCTTTAGATGTGCTATCGCCAAGTTTTGAGGCTACATCCT
>JAHLFE010000212.1 GCA_018884035.1 Candidatus Anaerobiospirillum pullicola | reverse complement strand
CTGAAGCTGCAAAGCTGAGCAAAAACACATCTAAAGCGGTAATGGTGCTTACGATCGTTGAGAGGCCTACAGCAAAAACGGCTTATTTATCAGGAAAAATAAATACGATCCAACTCCCCGACGTCAGCTTTACCTCAGCACCAACAAAAACGGCAGCCACGCTCAATTGCAGGGCCGCCGCTTTTCGCACTATCTCGCACCATCTGGGCAAAAGTTACGGGTTAAGACCATCACTACCAGATGTACAGGCGCTTTAACATGTACTTCTCTGCCAGCTCCGGACGAAGGCTAAAGCATAAACGCTTTAACACAATCGCCAGCTGCACCAACACGGAGAAGCTCTCACGGCACACGTTGTTTACCATCAAGAAGTACCCATCAGCATCCGTCTTTGGAGTCGACTTCGCCCACATCACCTCTGGCTCCACTCTGCTCAGCACGTAAATCTGCTTTGGCGTCAGATTCACATTCGACGTCTCTAAGATCCGCAGTTCCCTCATTTTGATCTCATGGGCAATAGCCGCGTCATCAGGGACTGGCCGAATGTACAGGTTGTAGCCGATGAGCTCACGCTTAGGCTTATGCTGCACGACCACCGGATCTTGGCCTTTCTCATTAGGATCGCTGTTACGGTAGCGCTTGACAAAGTCAACCTGCTCCAGCTTGCACAGCGGATACCTCTCAGCAATACGAGCTAGTTCCTTTTGCGCATCTTCAATCGTAGCAAAAGCAGCCCAGCCCACAGGCATCATCTGCGTGCGCAGATTATTGAGCTGTTGCAGCTGCACCGTAACTTCATTCTCCACCTGCTCCGTGCGCTGCTCTTTGCTTAAACGAGAGGACACCAAAATTGCCTTGCCCTTGATGTCTGGAAACTGCGCACCGCAAATGGGGAAGTTAGGGATCTCGCGGAAGGGGATGGTCTTAAAAGCCCCATCCTCCATCTTCACCGACATCTTGCCCCAGCGGAAGTTGTCGCTTTTGACGTCCTCGTAAATGGTAGGAATCACCAACGACGCATCAGGGATGTTGGCAATGAAGTCCACCTTGAGCTTCTTGAGCACCTGAATCGTGTGTGCAGACAGGTAGTCAGCCTCAAGGCTCAGCATCAGCTCCGAATCAAGTAAGAAGTCCTCAAGCTGCAAGCCATCATCAAGGTAGCTCAGATCATACTTGTACTTGTGTACCGCCAACTCCTCATAGTGGATATCATCAAGATTGATCTCTCTCGAGATAATCTCTAAAACCTGCGATAAGAACTTGCGTGTGCCGTAATCGTGGAGGTTCTCTAAGATAGAGGTAAAGAGGTACTTCGTAAAGGACGAGGCCTTAACAGGCTTATCCTCAGGGCGAAAGCAGAGCTCATTAAGAGGCAGGCCCTCAATGTAATCATGCATTACCTTGTAGTTTTGGTAATTACCCGAGAGCAGTCCCATGAGGATGACGATAAAGCCCTCGCCATTGAAGACGCGCGTAGCTTCGCTTTTCTTCGGCAGGAGCTCATTGACAATGGTAATTAAGAGCTCGCGCATCTTGTTCGCAAAAGGAAAGTCATTAGCATCAGGCCCTTGAGCAAACATCATGCTGCTATAGTCCACAGCGGGTTTTTTGTACGTGGTGTTATTACCCAAAGACTTGGCCCTCATTGAAACGACTCTCCCTCAAGCAAAGCCGGCGAACTCGGCACGCAAAAAACTTAAACTAACTCTCGCAGTAATCCCTATGCTAAACAATGTACCTACAAAAAGCTAGCACTCACTGCTGGCTTTGCTCTTAGACAAGCGCTTTTGGCTCATCATCCTTACTTAAAAGCACAACACAGCTCACACAGCGCGTGTCAGTTGGCGCATAGTTGCTCACTTTGCTTGAGATTAAGTTTAACGCAGAGTGTAGGCCAGCTTCAGGTCACCGCGCCTTATGCTCCTCTTTTTGCCTACTATCAGCGTCACATCGGCCTTGTGCACTGCTTGCTGAGCACTTAAGAGTGCTAATCCCAACATGCTTGCAGAGCATAGCGGCAGAAATTGGGACGAATGCAGGCTCTGCGCTGTGCTGCTCTTACTGTCTTACTGCCTATCCTTAGGATACCTACCCGCTAACTTAAGCCCACTATGGCTTGATGGTGCTCTTGGCGTGCGTAAAAGGGTAGCCCCAACCATCCCAACCTTAGTGCCCACTAATCTACTCTGCGCTGCGCCACTGCAGGCAGCCATAAGCATTGGCTGCCACCTGTAGCTGCATTAGCGATCCAGAGGATGAATCGTAAGGGCAGGCAGCGCCTTGACGATCTGCATCGTCTCCAGTGATACCGTGATCACCCGCAAAATGAGGTTGAGAATGTAATCCTCATCACCCATATCCTGCGCAAACGCGTTGTAGTCATTGGCGATGCGGGAGTCCTTATCGACACTGATGCCGCAGCGCTCAACTACCCAATCAAGTGCTGACTTGCGATTGACCACATACTCCTGTGCCTCCAGCGGGATGCCCGTAATGGTGATGCTGTCGTTGTAGAGGATCGTGGTCTTATCCTTAGCAGCAGCGCCCTTTTTACCTGCAATCTTGCCGTAAGTGAGCTTGATGACACGCTTGGAGACGTTAGGGGTTAAGCCCACAATTTTGCAGCCTTGATATGGCGTCACCTGCTCATAGCCCACGTGCAGCTTTGCAAGCTTTCGCCCCGCTTCCATAAAGGCCTTGAAGTCATCCCATGTAGCTACGCGCGGAATGCGTGGCAGCTCCTTTTGCAGGTTGTTAGCGTAGGTGGTGCGATAGTCGGTGCTGTGCAGCAGGCCGTATATGTAGTAGAAGACAGCATCGGCGTCGATTTCCGCTTCATGACCGGCATAGGCCGCTTGGAAATGCGCAATGGCCTCAAGCTTAATGGCGTCCTCGCGTACATAGCCGTTGACAATGACCTGTGGTACCGAGGCATCGTGTTCTACCACATCCAGTAGTGAGGAGGCTTGAGGTGCAGGAGTAAGCACGTCTGCCTCTAAGTCACCTAAGAGCGAGCTGGTGTCCTCGTAACCATCGACGCGGGCTTGGCGGTAGGAGGCAAGCTCGGCTTTAGTGGCGGGACGATAGGTGTAGCGAGGGAAGCACTTATTGTTATCAATGAAGCCGAAACAACAAATCGCATCCACCATGCAGCAGGTAAAGCTCACATTAGCATTGACGCCAGTACCTGTGATGCGCCACGCAACGCAGCAACGCTGCTGCACAACAGCAACAGCTCTCTTGTTCCCTTTACTTTCCTCAGGTAGCCACAGCAGGTCGGTCGCATTGCAGGTAGGCAGCCGCAAAAGCGCCTTCCCCCATACCCACAACCCCCTAAGATAGGAGTAGGTAACCTAAAAAGCTCCTGACGGCGCCTTATCTCGAGAGTAGCGTCGCAGCAAACACCTACTCTCGAGATAAAACACCTGATTGTAGGCAGTTATCTCCTTTGGGCTCTCCTTTTGGATTTCCTGTGGAATTTGCTTTTTGGGATACTCGCGATAGGACGTCACACCTCAGAGCGACCTCTCACTCCCCTCAAGGTGGTATGAGGTCAAGCAAAGCCAGCTTGCAGGCAGGAGAGCAACCACTTGCAGCTGCACCACTAAGAGTAGCTTACTTCTAGCGGTGGTTTCAGTTAGCGGGTATAAGTAAGACCGCCCCCCCGATCTTGGGGTGCAGGCTGTTACTTTGCACTGAGCCTCGCCTTGCTCAGTCCTCTTACGTTAATTCGAGCCCCGCAACTTATCGCTTGGGTGTAAGCGTGGACGACGCTGCGACCGCTTTTGCTCCTCATCGTCCCCTACCGCCGCCGTCGGTGACACAGCTTGCACCGAGCTCACACCACTGCCTGCGCTAGCACCAGCGCCAGAGACCTGCGACTGCATCTGGTTATACGCCTTAGCTTGTGTCTGGGCGTGAATCTTATCGTTTACTCCATCTAACGGCCGATGCAGAGTGTTGCTATTGGTCGCGCCTACCGTGCCCGTCGACGCCACCGCAGCCGCCGCATTCACAAAGTTCTGCTCTCGCTTTAAGAGCGTGTCACTGGCACGGCGACTAACCTTGGCCTTAGAGCGAATCCGTGGCGGCGTCTGAATGGCAGCAATACCAGGGGACGGTAACACCTTTGGTAAGGTGTCACGATGCGGCCCCACCATCGGCTTAATGCTGGTGTTAATCACCTTACGAATCGGGGCTTGATCAGACGGAATCGTCTGCGTTGGTAAGCTGCCACGGGCGTTGTTCAGACCTAAGGTGCTGGCATGTCCTAGCACCTTGGCCGAGCCCGCATGGTCGGCATTAGTCGTCGCTGTTGGTTGGCCTTTACGGGCGCCATTAGACGCCATCGAGGCCACATGCTGCTGCATAGTGGTCTTTGGCGCCTGTGCTCGCGCCAGAGCTCTGGCTCGGGCATTAGCCTGAAACTCTGCCAAGTCCATTGGCTTGACCCTACCACGGCCAATAGTCGCATCGTTCTCAAGCGTCGTACTCATAGCCGCAGCGCTAGCGAGGTCATTTAAGTACTGCGCATGGCCCTGTGGTGTATTTACCCCCACATTACCTGTGCGCTTTAACATGCTGTTGCTCGCACCGGCTTGATCACCGGCCGTGGTGTGCAACATCTTGGTGCCCGCAAGACCATTAGAGCCAGTGCTCTGTGCCGTGCGCAGTGTCAGCGGCTGTACTCCCGAGCGCATCTGCGATTGCGCGCCAGGAGAGAGCGTAGCCTTTTTCAGAGCCGAGGTATCCAAGCCCGCACCCTGCTTAGGTGCATGCTTACGCTTCAGCGCTGAGGTATCGATGTTGGAACCATGTGGCAGCTCAATATTGTCAAGAAACGACGGTACATGCGTGTCATCACCGCTACCACCATTAGCATTAGACTGTTGCTGCTGCGCAGCATTGATATTAGCCTCTGACTGTAAGCGCTCTAGATGGGCCCGATGCTGCGCCCGATCCTCCGCCGTATAGGCCATATGCGTTGGCTCTTGTGGTGCTGGCTCTGGCTTAGCGATACGGGTCTCACGGATGACCGCATTCTTTTTGTTCGCCGTATCCTGCGCTTTAGTCTTAAGGTCGATCCCTTGCTCGCCATGAGCCCGCTCTTCACCACTTTCAGCAGTAGCGGTCTTAGAGCGTGCCTGATCGGCAAGCTTTGCGGTCTTGCTCTTAACCTCATCCTTACGTGCAAAAGGATTTAAGTTCTGCTTCAGCTGCGCAAACTCTTGTTTTTCCTGATGCTGACGCTGGCTTTCTTGCAGCTTACGCTGGCGCTGTTGCTCTTCAAGCTTCTTTTGCTGCGCTGCTTGCTTAGCCGCAGCCTTAGCCTGTTCTTCTTGGGAGATTGCCGTAAGCGCATCAAGCTGGGCCCGACGCCGCTGCTTCAGCTGCTCTTGGGTTTGTGCCAGCTGTGCCTTGCGCTCAGCAATAGTCTGCTCGGCCTTCTTTTTCGCTTGGAGCTTAGCCTTACTGATAGCTTGCTGCTTGGCTGCCTCGTCTTGCTTTAAATTGTTAAAAAAGGCCTTGCTGCCTGTACTCAAGTTACTAGCGCGACTGTTGCTGCCCGAGGTAGTGCCAAAGCTACGCGCACTACTGTCTCGGCCCATGGTAGGTACCGGCGCGTCCATGGGCCGATCCATTGAATTTAAGGCATCTAAAGCCGCTAAGCCCTCTTCGGCTCGACGCAGCTTGGGATCGACATATGGATTACTCCGCTCGCCATAGGCACGCGGGCGCTGATAGGACTCACGCTCACGGCGAATCGTGCCTGGGGTGCGTGCGGCGTTGACCGCAGCGGTGTATGGATTGATACGCTTAGCGTGTTTGGGTGGCTGCGGGGCCGCCTTTTTAGGAGAGGCCTTAGTTTTTGGGTTAGACTCATCCTCACCTGCCATGCGCCGCCGCATGGTATTGAGCTCATGACCCACTTGTGGCGTCAGCTCGGCGACAAAGCGCTTATCGATACGCTGGCCCTTACTCAGGGCATCGACAATCTTTTTCTTGGCAAGATAGACCGCTGCCGACAACACCACCGAGAACATCAGGGTATGCGGCATGGCGTCAGCAATGCTGGTCAACGAGAAAGGTTGCGCCGCAAACAGCACCTCGTTAATAGCAATAACGATTGCCCAGACGCAGAGAAACAATAAGACCATGAGCCTACCCACTGGCTAGCCGCTAAGAGCTTCACGCGGCGCCCACGGCGCCGCATGCTACTATCGGCAACAACCACAACGCCATCGCGCTGCCGCACTGAGCTGAACTGATCGTGACTCAAAAGCAGCATGTGCTTGCTGCAAAGAAGCGGTGGGCTAGCCTGCGCACCTGCTCCTTTAATCTTTTCTTACGAAAAAAGAGCGCTTACTGCACAAGCGCTAAGAGGCTACTGGCCTAAACACTAAACAAGCAGAAACAAAAGCCAAACAACAAACTTAAGAGACGGGCACAACAACAGGGGTGCCTGCTCCCAAGAAAACAGCACACGGGGAGGGGAGTGTGTTTGCGTGCACATGTTTGCTGACATGGGGTGAGAACAGCATGGCACTAACGCAGCCGTCGTGGCAGTTTCATTATGGTGCCTATTCTACCTAACAAGGCAGAACTTAGCATCAGCCCATGAATATGGGAAAAGCACTCATGTGACCCAGTGCCCAAAATAGGCACTAAGCAAGAGTACAGATAGACATCTGAGCAAAAACCGTGTAAGCAGCAATGCCATTCCCCTGACAGCAGGAGCGCAAACGGCCGTAAAACAGCCAGCAATAGAGGCGCAGCCAGCTCTCTGTGGGGCTTAGCGTTAATAAGATTTTGTCTTAAGAAGCAGCCAAAGGCTGAGACGCAAGGCAGTCACCTGTGCCGCCCCTAATTGTAATGGTCATAAGCATGGTCATAAGCGCTGGCCTTACAGGGTAGTGCATATAGCGACTGGTGAGGCTCACACCTTTAAGATGCCGTGCGGAGGCATTCTTTTGGACCGTGATGCTAAGGAGTGAGCTCATAAGTGCGGGATACAAGGTTGAGTTCTGGTACTTTCGTTCTTGTACTCTCCACACCTCGAGATTAATGGGGCAGGCAAGCCTGAGTCTATCTTTAGGATCGGATAGGACAAACACGCTGGCCTTAAACTCCGTCATCTATTGCATTAGTCATTACTAACGCGCTTATCTGCGCTAAGCCGTGCCGTGCAGTACAGTACAGCGCAGTTCTGAGCTGTGCGCTGACGCTTAGGGATGGTGATTGGCTCCATACAAACAGCTCTTGTAGGGTAGTGGCGATAGCGCATGGGTTACAGGTTGCCTGCTCTTCCTCAGGCTATCTTTATGGCGCCAGTGGCACCGTTATCTCGAGATCAAGACAGTGTGCAGAAGCTGTGTACAGCTTGGCTCAGTGCCCTTGCTATCGCTCTTTAGCTCTGAGCAAAGAACAGCGCACCCCCTCTCAGCAAGATCGCATTCCGCCTCAAAGTAAAGCCACCTCAAAGAGGCAGCACGCTGTTAACAACTGGCGTTTTGCCCTGTGCCCCGCAGCTTTGGTACTGCGCTCTAGTAAAAAAGGCCGTATGGTTGCCCATACGACCCTTTTCTGCCGACGAAGATCAGACTGTCTGAGCCGCTCTCAGCCCTTTTAGTTCGTGGCTCTAGCCACAACACTGGGCTGCTCACGCTCTAGGAGCGCTTACTGCTGCTGCGCTAAGTGCTTCTCGTAAGCCTCGACCGTGTTCTCCATTAAGGTAGCCACCGTCATTGGGCCCACACCGCCTGGCACAGGGGTAATATACGAGGCATGCTGGCACGCCTCCTCAAAGCCCACATCACCACAGAGCTTGCCATCAGGTAAGCGGTTAATGCCGACATCAATGACCACCGCGCCATCTTTTACCCACTCACCAGGGACTAAGTGTGGCTTACCACAGGCCACAATTAAGAGGTCAGCCTGACGCACAAAGTGCTCAAGGTTCTTGGTAAAGCGGTGCGTTACCGTGACCGTGGCGCCCTCTAATAACAGCTCTAAGGCCATTGGGCGGCCCACTAAGTTTGAGGCCCCCACAATCACCGCATTAATGCCCAGTAAGTCCAGATTAATGGACTTTAAGAGGGTCATAACCCCCTTTGGGGTGCAAGCCCGTAAAAGAGGGATACGCTGCACTAAGCGGCCGACGTTATATGGGTGGAAGCCATCGACGTCTTTGCTGGCGGCGATTTTTTCAATGACACGACGCTCATCTAAGCCCTCAGGCAGTGGGAACTGCACGAGGATACCGTCCACCTCAGGATTGGCATTGCACTCGTCAATTAAGCGCTCCAGCTCCTCTTGGGTGGTAGTAGCTGGCAAGTCATAGGAAAAGCTCTTAATGCCCACCTCATCACAGGCCTTACGCTTATTGCGCACGTAAACCTGGGAGGCAGGATCAACACCCACTAAGATCACAGCTAAACCAGGAGCGCGTTTACCTGCTGCAACCTGTGCTGCCACCTGATCCTTGAGCTTGCTGCGCAGCTCTTTGGCTACCGCCTTGCCATCAATAATTTGCGCCGTCATTGTGTCCTCAGCAACCTCAAAAGAGGCCGTCATCGCCAACCAAACCAAACCTAAGAAAACTGCTGTCGCTGCCGCTTGCTGCTACACGCTGCTACACGCAGCAGGTGCTTGTCTGCAAAAGCTGGCTCATAAGCTAAAGCAGGCTATCTCAGCGTCACCACCGGTGAGAGCAGCTGTGCTCACCCTTGTGCTCGCACCATCCTGTAAGGAAGGTGCTTACCACTTCCTTGCTGCACTCAGGGATCAAACGGCGCCTGCGCGCCGTAACACTTCAAAAGCAAGAAAAAGAGCGCGCGGGCTACACCGTAGGTCTCTCTAAGCAACCCCAGAGTGATCTTTACGCCACTTGCACTGCTTCCTGTGGTAACGCTAAAGTGAAGCTGACTAGAGCTGCACGCAGTCGAAATCAACCACTGGGTTGACGTCAGCACTGTAGTCCACGCCCTCGACCTCAAAGCCAAAGAGCTGTAAGAACTCATGCTTGTACTCGTTGTAGTCGGTGATCTGCTTTAAGTTCTCAGTAGTCACCGTTGGCCACAGATCCTTGCACTTTAACTGCACGCTGTCACGCAGTTCCCAGCTGTCCATGCGGATACGGCCATCGGCATCGATGTCAGGAGCCTTCATGCCGTAGAGGGCGCTGTGGAACATACGGAAGATATGCTCAATCACGCTCTCGTGGATGCCCTGCTCACGCATGACGCGGAAGCACAGCGCAATGTACAGTGGCATTACAGGGATGGCCGCCGAAGCTTGGGTCACCACCGACTTTAAGACCACCACACGGGCATCGCCATGTAATTGCTCTAACGAAGCACGCAGCTCCTTAGCGGCGCGGTCTAAGTCTTCCTTAGCCTTGCCTAAAGCACCGTGCCAGTAAATTGGCCAAGTGATCTCAGTACCAATGTAGCTGTAAGCAATGGTCTTGCAGCCGTCAGCTAAGACCTTGGCGTCCTCTAAGGCATGCAGCCACAGCTCCCAGTCCTGACCGCCCATTACGGTCACCGTGTTCTTGACCTCTTCCTCGGTCGCTGGCTCCACCGTAGCCTCGATCACGGTGTCCTTATTGGTGTCGATAGCAGTGGAGGTGTATGGCTTGCCAATTGGCTTTAAGCACGAACGCACCACCTCACCGGTATCTGGCAACTTACGCACTGGAGCGGCTAAGGAATAGACGACGAGATCAACCTGACCTAAGTCCTCTTTGATCATCTCGATGACCTTAGCGCGGCACTCGTCAGAGAAGGCATCGCCGTTAACGTTACGGGCGTAGAGACCGGCCTTTTTGGCTTCTTTGGTGAAAGCGGCGCTGTTATACCAGCCAGCGCTGCCTGGACGCTTTTCCGTACCTGGCTTTTCAAAGAACACACCTAAGGTGGCGGCACCAGCACCAAAAGCTGCGCTAATACGTGAGGCAAGACCGTAACCCGTAGAGGCGCCAATGATCAGCACTTTCTTCGGGCCGTTGTCGATCTTTGGCTGTGACTTTACGTACTCGATCTGGTGCTTAACATTGGCAGCACAGCCAACCGGATGCGTCGTAACACAGATAAAACCACGAACTTTTGGCTCAATAACCATAAAAACCTCAGGGAAAGTTAGCTCCGCTAGCAACTAACGGTGCTTGCTCCGTTACGAACTCTGCTCAAAGCACAAAAGCTGTCTTGGTGACAGCAAGTGGATAGCCCCTATCTCTATTCCTACAGTCTTCCCGTGGGTCACAGCAGCGTCAAGCTACTACGACTACTAAAGGAGGCTGCAGAGCGGAGAGACAGCCTAAAAGAGACCACCTCACAGCGCCAAGTGCCGCTGATTCACCCCCATTACTCACGATGCTAAGTGCTAGCCCCTACATTCCCCACACTTTTCCACTACTATAAGGAGGCGGTGCGGTAAGCAGTAAGAGCGCGCCGAGGCCGTGAGCTTGAGATCAATCTTGAGTAAGTGTCAGCCAGTGCCACCAATGCCGCAAAACCTGACTGCTCTTAAGCTCAGCTCAGCTTAGATCATCTTTGCAGTAGTCACAGCCAAGAGGTTACAGCACAAAGTTCAGGACAGTACACACAAGAGCACTACACTAATGGTGGCGCGGTGGTGGTGCATATAGACACTTGCTAAGCGGTAGCACGTTTGCCTAAAGCCGCTGGAGCGATGGCTTCAGACCTGAAACAAGGTAGGCAACCTCTCTGGCTTTAGGCCAGAGGTAAGACTAAGCTCCTAACTAAAAAAGGAACTGCGGCTCTGTGGTTTCCTACAAAGGAGTAAAACGTACTTGATTTTCCCCCTGACAGTCATGGATGTCGCCTAAAAGCAACGCTCGCAGCTATTGTCTTGGTTGATTTGCTTGCAGGGGAGTAAACAAACATCACCTAGGGGATAAACATGCCATTATAGACGATGTGGCAAAGGGAAAAAAGCACTTTGCAGCAGTGGTGTGACCACGCGCGTGGCAGTGTTGAAAATGGCTCTGCCGCCACTTCTGCAGCTACTGCTGAAGCTACTGCCCCCCTTACTCAAGCCCATAGAGACACTAAAAGCGCTCAGCACTCAGAGCGCCCATCACCATCACCACACAAAGTCACAGCAGCACAGAGACAGCCGCCTCCCTCTAAGCGCAATACTTTACCCAGTGGTTGCTCCGCTCCCCTGTATCCATCCCCGCTAAATTCAGGGCATAAAACTCAGAATGCGCCCTGTTCCCCCGCAAATACGCCAGATGATGCCCTTATCTGTAAGTAGCGCCACAGCCACCACCTGCTCTCTCTCTCTCTGGTCAAATACGTCCGTTGGAGCACGGCTGCATGGTAATAACAGCAAACTGTAGGCTGATGACTCCTTTGGTAGCTTAAGCCTTAGGGTTGGGGTAAACCTTAGTGATACGGTTATGCCTCTCTGCGTTCTGCGTATTGTCATGCTTGCTTGCTTAAGTTTGGCTCTCCTCAGAGTTTGGTGGTTACCAAAAGCAGCATCACCACTGCGATCAAGCAGTAGTCCCATGCGATGGCGTTTAGCGTGACCAAACCTTGAGATAGTGTTGGAGCCACATCCACCAAACTCTGAGGAGAACCTTAAGTTTACGGATCTGCCCTGAGCCCCGCCTATAGTATCAAGAGCCGCCTTGCAAAGCGCACGCGCACCGCCTCAAAAACCCAAGAGCGCCTCAGCCCTTCTCACCACACTGCCAAGAGCTGTGATCTTGTCTTTGCACAAGCAAAGTGAGCGGCTATAATGCTGCGTTTAACTAACAGCCGCGAAATTCCCTATGCGTAAGCGTAGGGATGAAAGCGGCTAACGTGGGAGTTACATCGGCCTTTGTTGGCTCCTAATGTACTTTTCAATAATTGCTGTATTGGCACCATTCCCAAC
>JAHLFE010000211.1 GCA_018884035.1 Candidatus Anaerobiospirillum pullicola | reverse complement strand
GCTAGAGCGAGTCTTAATAAGCAACTCAGCTCAGAGTAGTAGACAACTTGTCGTAAAATTTGCTGAGCAGATATTCAATAAATGCCTCTAAGCAGCATATTTATGGACTTCCTTATGTTGCTGGGTATGGGCGGCGCGGCAGGTGGAGAAGGTGGCGGTGGACGCTGGAGAAGCGTGCTCAGTGGCTAGCGTTGTGGGAGAGAAGCCGGTCGTAACGGAGTTTGAGGCAAGTAAGTGTCCAACCTGAAGATAGTCTCAGGCTCGCCTGCACCATTCATCTTAAGGGGGATCAGTACCTGCACCCGCCACTGATGCTGAGCTGAACTGAGCTTAGTTTCGCTTTGCTCAGCTTCGCTTAGCCTACAGGGGTGTACTCAATCACATTGATGGAGGTAGAGAACCAATCGCGATTGACTGTGCCCCAAATATAGTAAACGAGGTCAGGCTGGGGCTCCACGGCGTTATTGGAGGTACTGATATCGACCGTGATCTGATCGCCATTGGCGTCCTTAAAGATATAGGACGAGAGATCCTGAGGATCGTCATCATTGGCAAAGAGGTGGCCCTCGAGCACCACATAGTCGTTACTATGGCCCTGACTTAAGACGCCTTTGACGGTATTAGGGCTATTGCTCTCGATGCCAAAGCCCTGTGGCGCCGCACGCTGCACGGCACCACTGCTAAATCCCTGAGGCTCGGCCGAGACTGGCTCTGAGGCAAAGGTGCCTAACACCAGAGTTACCAGCAGCACCATCATCATGCTTGGTGCTACGTATTTTAAGAAGCTACGGCAGATGGCGCGCAGCGGCGAGTAATGCTGGTGCGCATACATCTCCTTGTATTGGTGGGCTTGTTCGCGAAGCATCATAGCCCGTCTCCTTTGGCGGCCTTAGCCGTCAGTGCAAAAATAGGTTGAGTAAGCTGCTCTTAACGCTGCTCTTAACGCTTGGCCCTTGATCATGGTCTAAACTCAGGGCGGTATTGGCGGTTAAGAGTAGAGCAGAGCTTGTGGCCCAAGGGGCGATAAATACGGAATAGGTGGCTTCAGGAGCCAGCGCTTTTGGCGCTCATGGCAATACGCCGGTGTGTGCATGCGCGCGTATAACGGCAAATGCCAGAAAAAATACAGCAGCGTTCTCAGCGGCTTTAGCTGTATCTTGCAGCGGCGCATCAGGACGTAAGGATAATCAACAGAGAACAGGGCAGAAAACTGGCTTAAAAGGCAGAGCGGGATGCGCTGCTATCAAGCGGTTTGATCACACACACAATCTGCGTTGCGCCAACGCAGCAAACAGCACCCACGTACATAAAAGATTTTGTGCTGGTGGATGGGGGATAGAAGCAGTATAAGAGCACAGACTTAGGCGAAAGCTAGTAGTGCTAAAAACCCCAAAGAGCTCTAACGACAGGGACACATATAGGCGTCCTGAGCTCGCTGCGAGCTCTTAGGAGTACATCGCCTATATGTGCTGTCACCAGTAGAGGTGACAACTTAAGCTCAAAGGTTTGAGCAGGCGGGAGCGTCTGCATTATTCGCAAAGCCCTGCTGCGCCTTTGGCTTAAAATGCCACGTGCAGCTTTACCGACAATGCGATAGGCTTTCTGGTGAGACACCATGCGAGCTGTCTTTACCTGTGTGTGACCAAAGGTCTTACATTAGCGTTTGCAGCGCCTTAGGGCTTGCAAAGTCAGGTCATGTAATCAAGCTTCAAAGCAAGGTACAAGGCAAGACAGAGAATGCAGCGCATTTCTAACTATGATTATAGCACAGCAAGGAGGTTCCATCAGCGCGCCAAGCAGATAAACTTAAGGAAATTCAAGAGCTAAAGAGGAGAGCTTTTTGGCCTCTGAGTACTGTATTTAGTGGTAACCGCAAGGAGTGCGGAGTGCGGATAGTGTGCGCACATTGCGCCCGAGGCAGAGGTGAAAATCGCTGTCTCTGGCTCTTTAGCTGTATTCTGCCGTACATAACGGCCGCAAGGTGCTACCTTTAGTTGCAAGGTGTGATGCAGTGGGAATTTTTGCGCTTTAAGATAAGCATCTTACGATGTAAATCACGTTTTGTGCAGGTGGGCACGATCACAACCAACCCTAAGAGCCACAGGCGTTTTCCTCAGGTGTGAGCAAAGTTACTTGCCTTAATATCCTGCAGAGATACGTCGCGGTAGCAACGCTTGATGCTCCTTATCAGTTTGCTGTATGAAGAGGCTTAAACCCAGCGCAAAGGTCGATTTTAAGCCAATAGCATAGGATGACACTCTTTAAGGGCACAAGGGAGGAAAACACTCTGGCAGAGACCAATGAGCCACCCTACCTCGAGGTAGTCATTTCTGCTTTGCGGCCTATTCTTGGGGCCATCTTGTGCGCTTTGGGTGGTATGGTTAGTGGTATGCCTTTGCTTTTTCGGTTGGGGCGCGGCGGTGGTGCGGTAAGGGTGGTACGGCGTGTTGGGCGCAGAAACGACAAAGCCCTGTGGCACCCATGGCACCACAGGGCTCTGTTGACGCTTAAGTTAGGCTCTCTTACCTTGATTGCTGCTCTCAGCAATCGTCACGCAAAAGGTAGGAGAGCCGCGCTTAGTGCGACCTTATTAGTCACGCATCTGGGAGGCAACGAAGTCCCAATCGATGTGCTCTAAGAAATCCTTGAGGTAGTCAGCACGACGGTTTTGGTAATCGAGGTAGTAAGCGTGCTCCCAGACGTCAACCGTCAAAATTGGGGTGAAGCCGTCCACGATTGGGTTGCCAGCGTTGGAGGTGCTCATGATCTTGAGCTTGTTTGGACCGGTTTGTACCAGCCAAGTCCAGCCAGAACCAAAGTTGCCCACAGCGGCAGCGGCGAACTTCTGCTTGAACTCGTCTAAGGAGCCGAAGTTCTCGTTAATCATCTCTAAGAGCTTGCCGGTTGGCTCTTTCTTCTCGCCGGTTAAGCAGTTGAAGTAGAACTCGTGGTTCCAAGACTGGGCGGCATTGTTAAAGAGAGGGCCCGACGAGGAGGTCATGATCTCTAATAAGGACTTGCCCTCGTAGTTGGAACCAGCCACCAGCTTGTTGGTGGTGTCGATGTAGGTCTGCAGGTGCTTACCGTGGTGGAAGTTTAAGGTGTTCTCGGAGATGAAACCTAAAGCCTTCTTGTCGTACTTCAGAGGTGGCAGTGCGAAAGTCATGGGACAGTCCTTCCTTGTGCGTGCAAATCTGTGTGTGGCATGATCGCCAGAACTGTGCTCAGAATAGGCGCAAAAGGGGCAAACTGCAAGCAGTGGACGCGCAAAACTTTGCAGATGAAATATTTTTTCTGTAAGAGTGGGATGTAGGGCGCAAAAAGGCAGGTGGAGGCACCAAAGAGTTGCACACGATTCAACTTAAAGAGGCATGCGCCCTGAGTGGGCATGGCGCTGCTCTTAGCGCTAACATGGCGGGCTAATGGGGGTGAAGGAGGTCGTGAGCGGGGAAAAGTCGACCTGTGCGGTCGCGTGCCACCGTGGAGCAAACAACTCCATAAGCAGCCTCTTGAGGTTGTATGGCCACTACACTCGGTAATTGAATCTTACCAGAGGCGTAAACAGCGCAGAAAGCACGATGATCGTTGCGGTGATACCGCTACCTCTAAGTGGTGGTCGACCGCACTGAGCGGAAAAAGTAGCAGGCAGCAAAGGCAGGTGCAGTTGCTGTGGTCGCGGAAGTGACAGAGGAAGTGGCAGAGGAGATGGTTAAGAAAGAGGGAGATTGCGCGCTGAAGCAGTGTCGGCAGGAGGGACGAGAGAGAGAGAGATTGGAATAGGCTGGGAGTGGCTGGGAGTGAGTTGCTGGCCTTTTAGCTTTAGCTTGGCAACCCAGCAAACTTAGTAAAGCTGTTATACATGCGGCAGAAGAGCTCACACTCTTGCTGCGTGTCGTATTGCGCGCTGTGGGCATGCTCCTCATCAAAGGTCATACCGGCACTGTGGCAGGCTCGAGATAATACCGTTTGCCCATACACTAAGGCGCCTAAGGAGGCGGTATCGATTACCGAGAAAGGGTGAAAGGGGTTGCGCTTGTACTTTAAGCGATTGGCCACCGCATTGATAAAGCCTAAGTCAAACGAGCCATTATGACCGACCAAGATAGCCTTAGTGCAGGCTTGCTCTTTAACCTCGCGTGCGATTTCTTTAAAGAGCGGGCGCATGGCCTGCCCCTCATCTTTGGCATTGCGCTTAGGATCAAAAGGATCGACGCCGATGAAATCAACATTGATACGCACCAGAGTCGAGCCCTCAAAAGGACGCAGGTTGACGCTGTAGCGATCCTTTGGCTCCATCAAGCCCTGATTGTTGATTTGCACCGTGATCATGCACACTTCTAAGAGGGCATCGGTGTAAGGGTTAAAGCCACCGGTTTCAACGTCCACAATCACCGGCAAGAAGGTGCGGAAGCGCTCTTTGATGAGGTAAGGCGGGTTAGTAGCAGGCGGGTTAAGGTGCTCGATGTTAATGAGATTGTTTTCCATTGCGTTACTGGCATCGCCGCAGCGAGGCGAAGGTGTCAGAACACAGAGGCCTGCTGCATTATCTGTTGCGGATACAAGGGAGAGAGACATGCAGTGCAAGACTGCGCGGCAATGCAGAAGGCTTAGAGGAAAGCCCTCATCATCGCGGAGGGGATTTTAGCACGGCCGTCAAGTCACTGTGGCTGCATTTAGGTGATCGTTAGGGGCGCGTGCCCGTTCTGGGTATAAGGAAGGCTATATGAGGTTTAAAGGAGGATGTGGTGACGTTCTCGGCCAGCCATGCACACCGACAATTTGCAGTGAAGAGGTAGCTGTTGGTTTTGAGGTGCCTTCTTACTGTGATCAGCTCAGGTTCAAACTGAGGCATAAGAGCAGAGCCACTGCGGCTAGCGCCTTACCCTTGAGTGGTAGGTGTCAGAAGAGCCTCTTTGCGGTAAAAGCCGTATCGTAGCGGTTTGCGGAGAATCAGCTGCAACTCCAAGACATCACTGTATGTTGTGGTCTCTTGTTTACTGTCCAGCGTAACAGCATATGCCTCGCCCTACCCTCACCGTGCCCATAAAAAAGCCCTGCATAAAGCAGGGCTCAGTACTCAGAGTTACGAGTTTCTACGCTGTGGCTCTAACCACAGCGTGGTGGAGCCTTTGGGGGTGATTGTGCCGTAGTGTTCTCGTCTGAGAAGTGCTGGTGACAATGAGTTCGTGTAAGCGCTGGGCTTAGAGCTCACCCTCGATCTTTAAACGGTAGAGGTTAAAGCTCATTGCAGGCACCTTCACCGTTAAGCTCTCCTTCTCCGCCGCGCTAATTGGCGTGGTCTTAGGCGTTACGGCATCAGGCTGCGTAAAGGTGTTCATGGCGTTTGGCTCGTAGCCGCTTAACTCTTGGTGGTCAAAGAGCTCGACCTTGCCAAAGCCGTCTAAGACGAAGCTGATCTCTTGATCCTGCTTCTGATCTAAGTTGAGCACGAAGAAAGCAATCTCCTTGCGCTCATCATTGTAGACAGCTGCAGACTGTAAGGTCTTGGTCTG
>JAHLFE010000210.1 GCA_018884035.1 Candidatus Anaerobiospirillum pullicola | reverse complement strand
AGCCCGTAGTGATCCGCAATCTACATCAGAAGATCAGATAGCGGCTCGCTACTAGAAAAAAGCAGTGTTAACACTGTGTAAAAGCAGAGTTAGCACTGTGAAACCGCAGACGGAAGTCTGCGGTAGTTCATGTTTTGTCTATAAAAATGTGGTCTTGCTCTTCTTTGCGCTTATTTCGGAGCAAGGCGACATGAAGGAGAAATTAGTCTATGGCCAAGTATGTCATGGCGCTGGACGCTGGTACCACCAGCAATCGCTGCATTTTGTTTAATCAAAAGGGCGAGATTTGCTCGGTATCGCAGCGTACTTTTCCCCAGTACTTTCCAAAGCCAGGTTGGGTTGAGCACGATGCTGACGAAATCTGGGCAACCCAATTAGGTGTAGCGGTTGAGGCCTTAAACAAGATTGGTGCTAAGGCTGAAGACATCGCTGCCATTGGTATTACCAATCAGCGTGAGACCGCCATTGTCTGGGACAAGACCACCGGTCAGCCTGTTTATCACGCCATTGTGTGGCAATGCCGTCGTACTTCGGCCTACTGCGACGAGCTCAAGGCTAAGGGCTTAACGGACAAGTTCCGTGAGAAGACCGGCCTTGTGATCGACGCCTATTTCTCCGCGACGAAGTTAAAGTGGATCCTCGACAATGTCGATGGTGCCCGTGAGCGTGCAGAGAAGGGTGAGCTCTTATTTGGTACGGTTGATTCGTGGCTCATCTGGAAGTTAACCAAGGGTAAGGTGCACGTCACTGACTACTCCAATGCTTCCCGCACCATGCTCTTTAACATCAACACCCTGCAATGGGATGATGAGATCTTACAAGAGCTCAACATTCCACGCTGCATGCTGCCAGAGGTGAAGCCATCGAGCTGCGTCTATGGCACCACTGATGATTACTTTGGTGGCGAGATCAAGATTGCAGGTGCGGCTGGTGACCAGCAATCGGCTCTGTTTGGTCAGACCTGCTTTAAGCCTGGTGAGGCCAAGAACACCTATGGCACGGGCTGCTTCCTCTTAATGAACACCGGCACGAAGCCAGTGTTCTCGAAGAATGGTCTGGTGACGACCATTGCGTGGGGCTTAGATGGCGAGGTCAACTACGCCTTAGAGGGCTCGATCTTCGTGGCTGGTGCGGCGATTCAATGGCTGCGTGATGAGATGCGTCTCATTGATTCGTCTATTGACTCGGAGTACATGGCCTCCAAGGTTAAGGACACCAACGGCTGCTATGTGGTACCTGCCTTTACGGGTTTAGGTGCTCCACACTGGGATCAGTACGCACGTGGCATCATTGTGGGTATCACCCGTGGTGTGAACAAATCGCACGTGATTCGCGCTACTTTAGAGTCGCTGGCTTACCAGACCAATGACGTGTTACAGGCGATGAAGGCTGACTCGGGCATTGAGCTGCAAGCGTTAAAGGTTGACGGCGGTGCCAGTGCCAACAATCTGTTAATGCAGATTCAGTCTGACATTATTGCCGCGCCAGTGTTACGTCCACGCTGCGTTGAGACCACGGCTATGGGTGCTGCCTACTTAGCAGGCTTAGCAGTGGGCTACTGGGACAGCAAGGACGACGTGGTCAACAACTGGGCTATTGATCGCACCTTTGTGCCAGAGATTAGCGACTCTGAGCGCGTGAAGAAGATCAAGGGCTGGAACAAGGCTTTAACGTACTCCTATGGCTGGGCCAAGGACGAGGAGGAATAAGGGGGTTACCCTTTAGTTCCTCTCTTGCTGTCGCGTCAAGCAGGCAGCAACACTTGCGGTCTTGCAATGAGGCCGCAAGGGCAAGTGCCGCTGCTGGAAAGAGCTAGCCCTAGAGCTAGCTTCATTGCTAGCTCACCAGCAGTGGCCTTGCCCCAACCGCTACTATGCACGATCTTTTTGCTCCCGCATCTACCAGAGTACAGTTCTTCCTCCATCTCCCTACCACATACAAGTGAGCTCTTTTTTCTGACCGTTTAGAGCCAGCCGTTCTTGATCACATACAAGAATGGCGAGGGGTTCTTACGCCTTATTGAGGCACAAAGATGCCCACCAAGCGCTTAAAAACGTCATTTTCAGATGCGAAGCTTGATTGTTGGGCGTGAGGCACAAGCACAAGTTACGAGACGAGAACGGTGGCACTGGTATGAGGCCAAGAGCGGCGCTTAAGTAGTAACGCACATGCGGAGTTTGAGCATAGGAGAAAAGCTTATGCTGCCATATATTTGCGAGTTTGTAGGCACCGCCCTCCTGATCTTATTAGGTGCGGGCGTGGTCGCTAACGTCAACTTAACCAAGTCAGGCATGAAGGGCGGCGGTGTGGTCGTGATCACCGTAGCGTGGGGTCTGGCGGTGATGCTGCCAGCCTTTACCTTTGGTGCCGCGTCGGGTGCGAGCTTTAATCCAGCTTTAACCGTAGCCTTAGCCGTTAATGGCACCTTCCCATGGGCAATGGTACCAGGCTACATCATTGCGCAAATTGCGGGTGCCTTTGTCGGTGCGTCGATTGTGATTTTACTGTTTAAGGATCACTTAGACGCCGAAGAGAACCCTGCTGTGAAGTTAGGTGTGTTCTGCACTTCGCCATCGATGCCAAACTTATTCCGCAACTTTATGTCGGAGTTAGTGGGCACCTTTGTGTTAGTGTTCACGATTTTAGGCATTAATCAGGTACCAGGCATTGCCAGTGGTGTGGACAAGCTTTTAGTGTTTGGCATCATCGTGTCGATTGGTATGTCGTTAGGTGGCTTAACTGGATACGCCATCAATCCAGCTCGTGACTTTGGTCCACGCTTAGCCCACTTCTTACTGCCAATTAAGGGCAAGGGCCCTTCCAACTTCAAGTACGGTTTATCCGTGCCATTCATTGCCCCATATGTAGGTGGCATTTTAGCAGTCTTACTCTACAAGGCCATTCCATGGGCCCAAGCAGCGGCCTAAGCACAGGCGCTGTGCGGTAGCGTCACCTCCAGACGCTGCTCAACGAGGCTCTGCTGTGAGAACGAGCAGAGCACGTGAACTCCTTATATCACCCTAGGGGAGCAGGCGGCTGTGGCTGTCAGCTCCCCTTTTTTCTGGCTATGCAGTTGTTTTTCACGTGCCATACGAGCCAAGAGTATCCTCTTTACCAGCTATCTGAACTCGCCGATTGCGCGGCAGGCAGATGTTGTACTCATTGGCGTATGTCCTGAGATCAAGAACAACACTGAAGCGTCTTTCTCCCGTCTCATCTACATGGCAATTGGTGATGCCCTCTATACCCGTCTGACGCTGCTGCGCGCGGAGCAGTACCAGCGCAATTTACAGGACTTACGAGAGGCGCTGGCTATTTTGAAGTCCTAGGATGGCGCTCACTCCAAGCCCCCTGACTTTGCCCTTATATTCAAGAACTTCAAGATCTTCAGGGCAGCGCTCCAGCCACCATCTATGCTCAGAAGCAAATACAGCCGCTCATAGCGGCGTGAGCAGCAGTAGCAGCCGAAGCAGAGGCAGAAGCAGAAAAGCGCAAAAGCTGAGCAGTAACCTTAAGGCCTAATTACGAGGCTTTCCTTGCGCTGTGTAGCCCTTCTATTCTTCCTCCACCGACCACGCAAAGCGGCTCGTGGCTACCACCTGTGGCCACAGCATCTCATTATATTCCTGCCATGAATCAGCCGTTGGTAGCAGCGGTTTGATCTCCTCTCTTACCTCAGGCGTCAGCTTGCTCTCCTCTATAAAGCCCTTGGTTGACACGGCAAACAACTGTAACTGCTTCAGCTGCTTTTGCAGTTTTTCTGGCATGAAGCGCTCAGGTACATAAGTACCGTGGGCCGCAACAACGTCCGGAGATGCAGTATGGTTAGCGCTTCTTACCGTAAAGCAAGCCTGTACCGGCAGCTCTACATCCGCAGCCGTCAGTAAGAGATGCAGCCACTGCTCACATGACCACCAATACTCACAACTGCGTGCAGTGTAATCCCAGTCAAAATTAAAGTTTACGGACAAGAGCATGCTCTGCGCAGACGCTGTAACGGCGTCCTCTGACGGTGCGTCCTTTAGTACCCAGCCTAAAGGATCTAAGGCCGCGCAAGGCTCACGACGGCTCTTAGTTAAGAGCTGTAAGATCTCCATAAAACCTGTAAGCTGCCAGCTACTACTACTACTACTACTACTACGCTTACTCTCGTCACGCAGGCCGTATTTCGCAGCGGCTTGGCCACAGAGTAAGAGCTCACAACCATGTGGCGTAGCCCACTGCACCAGAGCAGCAGAGAGCTGCTGCAGCGCTGAACCTGAGATACCGGCGGGGAGATTGATGGGGCCGTACTCAGAAGCAGCGCTGGCTTCCTTAAGGCAGGAAAGCGGATCACGGGCAGCAAGAGCCACAGCAGGCCCCATGAGAATCAGACGCTGTGGGCACAGCGTGGTTAGAGTAGGCTGCAGTGCTGTCTGCCACTGCGGGTGTAGGAGCGAGGTGCTCAGCACTAAGGACGTGTGAGGACGAGTCATGATTTTCCTCTACAGAATCAGAGGCACAGGTGAGGAATAAGGCTGAAGCTGATGGAGCAGCGCAGCGCGCGGCGCTCTCTGTGGTAACGTTGAGATACGGCCTACCAGAGATACGATATCGCCGCCTCCCCCTAGGAGCATGCTCTCAGCTGTGAGCCACAAGAGATATGTCGTCCTTACCCTGAGTGTAGGCACCGACCACCATCAAGATGCGGCTACGCCGCTTAACCCTAGGAGTACGCTCTCAGATGTGAGCCACAAGAGATATGCCGTCCTTACCCTGAGTGCAGGCACCTGCCCACCCTCAAGATAGCGGCGCCGCCCTGCAGCACCAGCGTAAGCTGCAGCGCCAGCGTAAGCTGCAGCGCCAGTACTAAGCTGCTCCCGCTTCGCCCCAAAACAACAAAAGCCACTGTGCTCACAGGATGCTCTCCCATAACCACAGTGGCTTTCCTTACACGGCGTGCGGCCTATACCGCACACCCAGTACGCAGTGCCTACTAAATAGGGCTGTCGTTGTCAGAGAAGCTGCCAGCAAAGCTCATGTTCTCTAAAGCCTCGCCAATCTGCTTCTCCACCTCAGTGTTAGACACCGAGGCGTCCACGCTGTCAGCGTGCATGCGAGCGCGGGCAATCTCCTCACGACGCTGCTTGTGGTACTTAAAGCCCGTACCAGCTGGAATGAGACGACCCACAATCACGTTCTCCTTGAGACCACGCAGCTCGTCAACCTTACCAGCCACAGAGGCCTCAGTTAACACACGCGTCGTCTCTTGGAAGGACGCAGCAGAAATGAACGACTCCGTCGACAACGAAGCCTTGGTTAAGCCCATCAGAATGTGACGGTACTTCACCTCACGCTTGCCCTCCGCACGCAGACGCTCATTGACCGTCTTCACGTGCGAAACCTCTGCCTGCTCTTCCTTTAAGAACTCAGTGCTATCACCTGGATCCAACACCTCGCACTTGCGTAACATCTGACGCACAATCACTTCAATGTGCTTGTCGTTGATCTTCACGCCTTGCAGACGATACACGTCTTGCACTTCGTTCACGATGTAGTTGGCAACGGCGTTCACACCGCGCAGTCTTAAGATGTCGTGTGGCGACTCTGGGCCTTCAGCAATCACCTCACCCTTCTGCACCTTTTCGCCCTCAAACACATTGAGGTTGCGCGATAAGGCGATCATCTCTTCGTACTGCTCTAATGGTGCACCCGTCTCATCTACACTACCAGGCTCTGGAGTGATGATCAGACGACGCTTGGACTTGGTCTCCTTACCAAAGGACACCGTACCCGAGATCTCAGCTAAGATCGCAGCTTCCTTAGGAGCACGCGCCTCAAAGAGATCAGCAACACGTGGCAGACCACCGGTAATATCCTTCGTACCACCAGCTTGCTGTGGAATACGAGCAATAATGTCACCGATGTTCACCTCGGCACCATCGAGCAACTGCACAATGGCCTTACCTTGGAGCATGTACTGCGCTGGCACGCTCGTACCTGGAATCAGCACGTCATTGCCATCGTCGTCCACAATCTTCACCGCAGGACGCTTGTCGCGGCCCTGAGCAGGACGGGCAGCAATCTCACGCACCTCCATCGAGGAGATACCTAAAGCCTCGTCCTCCTTCTTATCGACGGTCACACCCTCGATAATGTCGATGAACTTAATGTGGCCATACACCTCGGAAATAATTGGGTGGGTGTGTGGATCCCAACGAGCAACCACGGTGCCCGCCTTGACCTCTTCGCCATCCTTGACCTCAAAGATAGCGCCGTAAGGGATCTTGTGGCTTTCCTTAGAGGCACCAAACTCGTCCATCACCAAGAGCTCAGACTGACGGGAAGTCACCACTTCCTTGCCATCGGTGTTGGTTACAGTCTTGGAGTTTAAGATGCGAATGGTACCGGAGTTCTTCACCGTCGCACCCGACTCAGCTACTGCACGCGATGCCGCACCACCAATGTGGAAGGTACGCATCGTCAGCTGGGTACCAGGCTCACCGATCGACTGAGCAGCGATAACGCCCACCGCCTCACCGGCGTTCACTAAGTGACCACGTGCCAGATCGCGACCGTAGCAGCGCGCGCACACACCATACTTGGTGTTGCAGGTGATAGGCGAGCGCACCTTCACCTTCTCAATCTTGAACTCCTCAAGAATCGAGCAGCACTTCTCATCTAAGAGCGTGCCAGCCGCAATCAGCACTTCCTTCGAGCCAGGACGTAAGACATCGTCAGCTAAGGTACGACCTAAGACACGATCGCGCAGGTTCTCGATCACGTCACCACCACTCACGTGTGGCGTAATCTCAAGGCCATTGGTAGTACCGCAGTCTTCCTCGGTAATCACCAGATCCTGAGCCACATCCACTAAGCGGCGGGTTAAGTAACCGGAGTTAGCGGTCTTTAAGGCCGTATCAGCTAAGCCCTTACGCGCACCGTGGGTGGAAATGAAGTACTGCTGTACGTTCAGACCCTCACGGAAGTTAGCGATAATTGGGGTTTCAATAATGGAACCGTCTGGGGTAGCCATCAGACCACGCATACCAGCTAACTGACGAATCTGGGCTGGCGAACCACGAGCACCGGAGTCAGCCATCATGTAGATGCTGTTGAAGGAAGCTTGCTTCTCTTCCTCACCTAAGATGTTGACGCCCGTCTCCACCGACAGGTTGGCCATCATGGCCTTCATCACCTTGTCGTTGGCGTTCGACCAAATGTCGATGACCTTGTTGTAGCGCTCACCTTGGGTGATCTGACCGTTGTCGTACTGCTGCTGAATCGACATCACTTCCTTCTGCGCAGCAGCGATAATGGTCTGCTTCTCCTTAGGGATCAGCATGTCATCAACGCAAACCGACGAGCCGGAAATAGCAGCGTTGCGGAAACCGGTGTACATCACACGGTCAGCAAACATCACGGTGTCCTTGAGGCCTAAGAGGCGATAGCAGGTGTTGAGCAGAGCTGCAATGCGCTTCTTGCCTAAAGGCTGGTTGGAGACCTTGGTGAACCAATCCTTGTGCGTGAGGATCTCACGGATGTTCTCCTGCGTTACACCCTCAACCGGTGGATCGATGGTGTCGTAGGACATACCACGTGGCAGGATTAAGGAGAGGATGGCGCGGCCAATGGTGGTGAGACGAATCTCGCTCTTGTCCACAAACTCGCCGGTCTCTGGATTTTTCTCCGTAAAGAAGATACGGCAAGCCACACGGGCTTGCATGTCAGCCACACCGCCCTTGTAGACGCGCTCGGCCTCATAAGCATCGGCCAGAATCATGCCCTCACCACGTGCACCCACACGCGACTTGGTCATGTAGTACAGACCTAACACCACGTCTTGCGCTGGCACGATGATAGGATCACCAGAGGCAGGCGACAGGATGTTGTTGGTCGACATCATTAACGCACGAGCCTCTAATTGGGCCTCTAAGGTTAATGGAATGTGTACGGCCATCTGGTCGCCGTCGAAGTCGGCGTTAAAGGCAGGACAGACCAGAGGGTGCAGACGGATAGCCTTACCCTCAATTAAGATAGGCTCGAAAGCCTGAATGCCCAGACGGTGCAGCGTAGGGGCGCGGTTTAAGAGCACAGGGTGCTCGCGAATCACCTCGTCGAGCACATCCCAAACGATGGCATCCTCGCGCTCCACCATCTTCTTGGCAGCCTTGATGGTAGCAGCGTGACCACGCATCTCTAAGCGGCCGTAGATAAATGGCTTGAAGAGCTCTAAAGCCATCTTCTTTGGCAGACCGCATTGGTGCAGACGCAGGTTAGGACCGCAGGTAATCACGGAACGACCGGAATAGTCCACGCGCTTACCTAAGAGGTTCTGACGGAAGCGGCCTTGCTTACCCTTGATCATGTCAGCAAGGGACTTTAAAGGACGCTTGTTCGAGCCAGAAATGGCACGACCACGACGGCCGTTATCCATCAGGGCATCAACCGACTCCTGCAGCATGCGCTTTTCGTTGCGCACGATAATCTCAGGGGCTACGAGGTCGAGTAAGCGCTTTAAGCGGTTGTTACGGTTGATGACGCGACGATAGAGGTCGTTTAAGTCAGAGGTAGCGAAACGGCCGCCATCTAATGGCACTAATGGACGCAGATCAGGTGGCAGTACTGGCAACACCGTGAGGATCATCCACTCTGGCTTGTTGCCCGAGTGCACGAAAGCCTCCATGAGCTTTAAGCGCTTGGCCAGCTTCTTACGATTGGACTCAGAGGCGGTGGTCTCTAAGGTCTCGCGTAAGGTCACAATCTCGTCTTCGAGATTCATACCCTGCAAGATCTCTAAGATAGCCTCAGCACCCATCTTGGCACTGAAATCATCGCCAAAGAGCTCGAGGGCATTCATGTACTCTTCTTCGGTTAAGAGTTGACGCTCCTTAAGCTCGGTCATGCCAGGATCGGTGACGACGTAGCTCTCAAAGTAGAGCACGCTCTCGATATCGCGCAGCTTCATGTCGAGGATGAGGCCAATACGCGATGGCAACGACTTTAAGAACCAGATGTGGGCAACTGGGGAGGCCAGCTCGATGTGGCCCATACGCTCACGGCGCACCTTGGCTTGAGTGACTTCCACGCCGCACTTATCGCAGATAGTGCCACGGTGCTTTAAGCGCTTGTACTTACCGCATAAGCACTCATAATCCTTGACAGGGCCAAAGATCTTAGCGCAGAAGAGGCCGTCGCGCTCTGGCTTAAAGGTACGGTAGTTGATGGTCTCTGGCTTTTTCACTTCGCCGTAAGACCAAGCACGAATCATCTCTGGGGAGGCCAGGCCAATCTTGATGGCGTCGAAGTCTTCCAGCTTTTGCTTTAAGGCATTGTTGCTGCGGTTAGCCATCTTGCCTAAGGAATCCGAGATGTTGAGATCTAAGAAGTCATCATCTCGCGGACCATTGGCTTGACTATTAAAGCCCCCGTAGAGGGCATTGTCTTGACCATTATCTTGGATGCTCAAAACAGTTTCTCCTGCTAAGAGTGTGATTGTGGGCGGCCCATCTTACCCCTGAGGTCGCAGGCGGTAATGCGGCCGTCCTGGCCTTACAGGGTAGGCAATATCTGCCTACCCTGCATGGTCTCAATCGCGCTGTGCCCCAAGCTCCATCAAAAAAGCTCCATCAAAAAAGGCTGGGGAAGGTGATGGAGGGGAGTGGAGGTGAGGGGAGAGGAATGAAAGGGAGGGGAGGGTAGGGGAGGGGAGTGTCCCCGCATGGCCCTTTCACTGCACCGCTCACTGCGCGATTACGGCAAATTAATCCTTACGCACCAAGTCAATGTTGATACCCAGCGAACGAATCTCGCGCAGTAACACATTGAACGACTCTGGAATGCTCGCTTCCATCTTGTAAACGCCATCGACGATGTTCTTGTACATCTTCGTTCTGCCGTTCACATCGTCCGACTTCACCGTCAGCATCTCACGTAAGGTGTAAGCAGCACCGTAAGCCTCTAAGGCCCACACTTCCATCTCACCGAAGCGCTGGCCACCAAATTGAGCCTTACCACCTAATGGCTGCTGCGTGACTAAGCTGTACGAACCAGTCGAACGAGCGTGCATCTTGTCGTCGACTAAGTGGTTGAGCTTTAACATGTACATGTAGCCCACGGTGACCTTACGCTCGAAAGCACGACCAGTGGTGCCGTCAAATAAGGTCATCTGACCAGACTTAGGCAGACCTGCTAACTCTAAGAGCTCCTTAATGGACTCCTCAGTCGCACCGTCAAACACAGGGGTCGCCACTGGCATGCCCTGACGTAAGTTCTGCGCTAAGGTCATCACCTGCTCATCACTCATGGCAGAGATGTCCACCTTCTGCGAGGTGTCACCTAAGTCGTAGATCTTCTGTAAGAGCTCACGCAGCTCGCTCATGGCGCGCTGCTCCACCAGCATTTGGTTAATCTTGTCACCGATGCCCTTGGCCGCTAAGCCTAAGTGCACCTCAAGCACCTGACCGATGTTCATACGCGAAGGCACGCCTAATGGATTTAACACGATGTCCATTGGCTTGCCGTTCTCGTCAAATGGCATGTCCTCGATAGGGCAGATCTTGGAGATCACACCCTTGTTACCGTGACGACCTGCCATCTTGTCACCAGGCTGGATGCGGCGCTTCACGGCGAGGTAGACCTTCACGATCTTGAGCACGCCTGGGGTTAAGTCATCACCCTCCGTCACCTTCTGACGAATGGCCTCAAACTTCTCCTTGTACTCAGCACGGAACTCGTCTAACTGGTTAGCGATGTTCTCCAGCTCGCGCATGCAGGAATCATCATCCACGCGCTGTAAGAAGACCTCAGAATCAGAGAGGCGGTCAACTTCAGCTTGCGACATGCCTGCACGCACCAGCACCGCACGCGCCTGGCTGACAAGGCCAGCCGTTAAGAAGGCGAACTCGTCGTCCAAGTCCTTACGGGCCTTGGTCAGCTGCATCTCCTCAATTTCTAAGGCACGAGCATCCTTCTCCACACCATCACGGGTAAAGACCTGCACGTCCACCACAGTACCGGAAACACCGTTTGGTACGCGGGTTGAGGAGTCCTTTACCTCAGAGGCCTTCTCACCGAAGATGGCGCGTAAGAGCTTCTCTTCTGGGGTTAATTGGGTCTCACCCTTTGGCGTAACTTTACCGACCAGAATGTCGCCACCGACCACCTCAGCACCGATGTAGACGATACCGGACTCATCTAACTTCGATAAGGCGGACTCACCAACGTTAGGAATGTCAGCGGTGATTTCCTCAGGGCCTAACTTGGTATCACGAGCGACACAGGAGATTTCCTGAATGTGAATCGTGGTTAAACGATCCTGAGCAGCCACACGCTCGGAGACTAAGATGGAGTCCTCGTAGTTGTAGCCGTTCCATGGCATGAAGGCCACGCGTAAGTTCTGACCTAAGGCCAGCTCACCTAAGTCGGTGGAGCTACCATCAGCTAACACATCACCGGCAGACACGCGCTCACCTGGATCGACGCAAGGACGCTGGTTGATGCAGGTGTTTTGGTTCGAGCGGGTGTACTTGATGAGGTTGTAGATGTCGATACCGGCATCGTGATCACCTTGGATCTCATCGGCGTTCACACGCACCACGATACGCGCACCATCGACGTGATCGATGATACCGCCACGACGGGCGATGATGGTCACACCGGAGTCCACGGCCACAGCGCGCTCCATACCCGTACCCACGAAAGGCTTTTCCGAGCGCACGGTTGGCACCGCCTGACGCTGCATGTTCGCACCCATCAGGGCACGGTTAGCGTCATCGTGCTCAAGGAACGGAATGAGGGCCGCCGCCACGGAAATAACCTGCTGTGGCGACACGTCCATGTACTGCACATCGGAGGCACGACGCACCGTAGACTCGCCCTTGTAACGGCACTGCACGTACTCGTCGATGATGTTGCCATCAGCGTCGAGGTCGGTGTTAGCCTGAGCGATCACGTACTGGCCTTCGTCGATAGCCGACAGGTACTCAAAGTCCTCGGAGACGTGCTTGTTGTTCACTGGACGGTATGGGGTCTCTAAGAAGCCATAGTCGTTGCAGCGGGCAAACACAGCCAAGGAATTGATCAGACCGATGTTTGGACCTTCAGGGGTCTCAATTGGGCAGAGACGACCGTAGTGGGTTGGGTGCACGTCACGCACTTCAAAGCCCGCACGCTCACGCGTTAAGCCACCTGGACCTAAGGCGGAGATACGGCGCTTGTGGGTCACCTCAGACAGTGGATTGTTCTGATCCATGAACTGAGATAACTGCGAAGAGCCGAAGAACTCACGAATGGCAGCGGAGATTGGCTTGGCATTGATGAGCTCTTGTGGGGTGGTGCTGTCAAGGTCGCCTAAGGAGAGGCGCTCTTTCACGGCACGCTCCACGCGCACTAAGCCGATACGGAACTGGTTCTCGGCCATTTCACCGACGGAGCGGATACGACGGTTGCCTAAGTGGTCGATATCGTCGATGGTCTCCTTACCGTTACGGATGCGCACCAGATAACGCATTACCTTGATAATGTCGTTATGGGAGAGGGTGCCACGGTACATCTCATCGCGCTCGCGGATGAGATTTAATGGCTTGCCGCGCGAGGAGACGGAGGCGTCGATGTCAGCGATGTTGGCACTGCGGTTGGTTAAAGCCGTCAGTGGCAGCACGATGCAGCGCTCGATTTCCACACCGTTGGTGCCGTCGTTTGGCAGGATCTGCACCTTAGGGAAGATGAAGCGCTTGTTGGCCGGAATCATTGGATCCGGATTGTACTTATAGATAAAGCTGTCGAGGAAGTCGAGGAGCTTATCGGCGCTGCGCTCTGGGTTAGGCACAGGGATGCACTTACTCTCCTCTGGGTCTAAGTAAGAGCGGACGATGTTCACGACCTGTGGGAAGGCCGCGTAAACGTTGCCATTGACCACATAGACGCCGGTTTCAGGGCTGTTAACCTTGAAGTTTTCGTCGGCTAAGGCGCGCTCTAAGCCGGTCTGGAAGCGCTTGATTTCGACGAAGCGGGTGTCGAACTTCATGCGACCGACGGAGGATAAGTCGTAGCGATCCTCAGCAAAGAAGAGGTTGTGGAACAGAGCCTCAGCCGCCTCTGCCGTTGGTGGCTCACCTGGGCGCATCATCTTGTAGATCTCAAAGAGAGCAGCGATGCGGTCAGCCTCATCCGAGGAGAGGTCGCGGGTGGCGTCGTTACGCAGGGTATCGGCGATGAAGGAGCCCTCATCCACCTGCGAGGTGAAGAGGATCTCAAAGCGCTTTAAGCCCAGCTGGGCAATTAAAGGCAGGCGGTCTAAGGTAAGTTCCGTGTTAGCGGCTAAGACGACGGTACCGTCCTTATCGCGGTAATCCTTAGCGATGACCTTACCGATGAGGTAGTCAGCAGGGATTTCGATGGAGGACTGCTTAGCCTTGCTAAGTTCGCGGATATGGCGAGCGGTGATCTTCTTACCGGCCTCGACTAAGAGCTTATCGTGTAAGAAGATATCGAATAAGGCGGTTTCACCGCGCAGGCGCTCTGGCACCAGCTCCATTAAGATGCGGCGGCCACGGATTTCGATGACGACGGTATCAAAGAAGAGATCTAAGATCTGCTCCGTGTTATAGCCTAAGGCGCGCAGGAGGACGGTAGCTGGGAGCTTACGGCGGCGGTCGATACGCACGAAGAGGTTATCGCGGTGATCGAACTCAAAGTCGAGCCACGAGCCACGATAAGGGATAACGCGAGCGTTAAAGAGGACGCGGCCTGGGTGGGTCTTTCCCTTATCGTTATCGAAGAAGACACCAGGGGAACGGTGTAACTGGGAAACGACGACGCGCTCGGTACCATTGATGATGAAGGTACCGTTTTCAGTCATGAGCGGGATTTCGCCCATGTAGACTTCTTGATCAACCTTTTCCTTGACGGTCTTAGGGTTGGAATCCTTCTCGTAGCGGATGAGGCTGAGATTGACCTTTAAAGGAGCGCAGTAGGTGGTACCACGGATCATGCACTCTTGGACATCATACTTAGGCTCACCTAACTTAAAGCTGTTGTAGCACAGCTCAGCGTTACCCGAGTAGGACTTGATCGGGAAAACGCTCTTGAAGGCGGCGACGAGGCCGTTTTCGTTAAGTGGATCAGAGCTGATGAATTGTTTAAAGGAATCAAGCTGCACGGCGAGCAGGTAAGGTGTTTCGAGCACCTTAACTCTCTTACCGAAATCCTTGCGGATACGCTTTTGCTCAGTAAACGAGTAGACCATGGAATGGATTTCCTCAGGTTGATCTTTGTCGCGGTATGGGGCCGATGCAATCAGCTTTGGACCACGATTATCAGAGCACATACGGCGCTACCGTCAAAGCGGCGCAAGTGAGCTGATAACGGAGTGTGGCTACAAGGGCAAAGCAGAGCTCAGAGGCACAGGGAAGTCACGATGTAGCAAGAAGCACACAGCGCGGAGGCTTTACGGGGCTTAACTACAGATGACTACGGTGCTGGTCTTGCGTGTAAGGCACGTGATGCTAGCGAGGGAGTGACCAAGGGGAAAGGGGTATGGGCGTGGGCCCATGGAGAGCCGAAACCTGAAAAGGCGTGAGCGGCCTCAAGGTTTGCCAGTGGAGATAGGATGCTGGGGCGGAAACGGTCACAAAAATCATGTAAAACTTTGCACTTAAGGATGTGGTGTGATATTTTACAGCGCATCATCATGGGGTAGTAGCCGCAGGGCTTTTTACGGCGGAGGCGGCGGGGTGCACAAGGCACAAGGATCCACACCAGATGATTACGGGGTAACGACCACGCGGCAGGGCCTAAAGAGGCAAGCAAGCATAAGGCGTGGCTGTAGGGCGTCCAGATGCTGTATGTTTAAGCGCAGCGGGACTGATCACGAGATAAGAGCGTGTTACAAGCGTAGTTTGGGGCGCCATGGGGTGCGCACAGGCACAGGCACGCGGTAGCCTACGGCATGAGAAAATGCCTACGGCATCAGGGGCACGCTTGATATGGATAATGTGACCTGCTAGCGATAGCATGCAAGCTAGCATGGTGACAGAGTAGAGCTAGGCTCAAAATGAGCTAGGCTCAAACCTGTCCACACAAGACGAGAAAAGCGGCAAACTCCCACGAAGAGCTTCTGACTTGCGAGAAATTGCACCGCCTTTTTGAGGCGCCGAACCCGAGCCCTAGGTACCTAAGGCTCGGGTTACGGACAAGCAAGCGCGAAGAGACAAGCGCGAAGTTGATAGAGACTCTAGCTAAGCGCAAGGCCAAGGGCCGCCTACGCGGCCCTTGGCCCTGTCTCTAAGCTGCTTTGGCATTAAGCGTAAGGTCTTCTACCTTACAGCTTTTAGCCTGCAAGGCAAAGACGGTGATTATTCCACCACCACGGTAGCACCAGCCTCTTCGAAGGCCTTCTTCATGGCCTCGGCGTCTTCCTTGGACACGCCTTCCTTCACCTTGGTTGGAGCCTTCTCGACCAGATCCTTGGCTTCCTTTAAGCCTAAGCCAGTAGCGGTACGAACGGCCTTAATCACGGCGATCTTGTTAGCACCGATCTCCTTTAAGGTCACGTCGAACTCAGTCTTCTCCTCAGCGGCAGCGGCGGCGCCGGCAGCTGGGCCAGCAACAACAGCAGCAGCAGCGGAAACACCGAACTTCTCTTCCATTGCCTTGACGAGCTCAACGATCTCCATCACGCTCTTCTCAGCAATAGCATTAATGATCTCGTCGTTGGTTAAAGCCATTTTTAAATCTTCCTTTAAGAAAAATCGGCGGTGCTGTTGCAAAGCAACATCAACTTATCGGCAAAAAGCAATAAAACACGCCTCAAGTTGGCAAATGCGCACCGAAAGGGGCGGTAGGTGTAAAGCCTACCTCTGGGTAACGCGCTCAGGCACTTAAGCCTTTAAGCACAGCAAAGGCTCTTAAGCCGCAAAGGCTCTTAAGCCTCGGCAGCTGGAGCAGCAGCGCCACCCTCTTGCAGCTTGTCGCCCAAAGCAGCCAGAGTGCGAACGAGCTTGCCAGCGGCAGCCTCCTTCATGACAGACATCAGGCGAGCCAGAGCCTCGTCGTGAGTTGGCAAGGTGGCTAAAACGTCGATGTCCTTACCGTCGTAAAGGACGCCCTCGAAGGCTAAAGCCTTCACCGTGAACTTGTCGTTCTTCTGCGCAAATTCCTTGAAGAGGCGGGCAGCAGCACCTGGATGCTCAAGGGATAAACCAATTAAGGTTGGGCCCTTGAACTGATCCTTCATGCACTCAAACTCGGTGCCTTCAACGGCACGAGCAAGGAGGGTGTTACGAACGACGTGCAGATAGACGTTGTTCTCACGAGCCGCCTTGCGCAGCTGAGTCATTTGGGCTACTGGGATGCCACAGGAATCTGCACAAACAGCAGATAATGCTTTCTTGGCTACTTCGCTAACATCAGCAACAATTTGCTTTTTGTCTTCGATATTTAATGCCATGTGAGCAGTGACTCCTGGAATGTTTACGCTCCTACCCCCTTAAAGCTGAGGCAACACCTTGGGTACATACACAAGCGTATGAGGCAGCCTGTACTTAAAGCGCGTAGTCACGGCGTAAACGATTGTCCCATGTAGATGGGATTTACCGGATATCAGTCTAAAGGAAAATTCCTATAGAGCTAACTTCCGCCTGCGCAGGATGATTAAGAAAGCGGATACTTCCCCCTGCGGTCTTTGGTGGGAGGGAAAGCTCCCGGCCAAATTCGGTGTGCCGTATCCGAGCACAAAATTCTGCCAAGCCCCCACCTCACTTATGTAAGGCGAAGCTTGGTAAAGAAGCGGCTAACGCCGCTTCTAAGCTAAGGCCAAACGGCCCTAGTCATTAGGCCACAGCGGCAGCCTTGTCGGTCTTTAAGCTGTTCTTATCGACCGTGATACCGCCACCCATAGTGGTGGAGATGCAGACCTTCTTAATGAAGGCGCCCTTGGCGGCAGCTGGCTTAGCCTTGACGATAGCACCTAAGAGGGCATTTAAGTTGTCAGTCAGCTGAGCTGGAGTGAAGTTAACCTTGCCGATGGAGGCTTGGATCACACCAGTCTTGTCGTTACGGTAACGAACCTGACCGGACTTAGCGTTCTTCACAGCGGTAGCGACGTCACGGGTCACAGTGCCAACCTTTGGGTTAGGCATTAAGCCACGTGGACCTAAGATCTGACCTAACTGGCCAACGACGCGCATAGCATCTGGGGAAGCGATCACGACGTCGAAGTCGGACTTACCCTGCTTGATTTCGTGGGCTAACTCATCCATACCGACGAAGTCAGCACCGGCGGCCTTAGCCTGCTCGGCTAACTCGCCTTGGGTGAAGACGACCACGCGGACGGTCTTACCAGTGCCGTGAGGCAGCACGGTGGCGCCACGGATATTCTGGTCGGACTTGGTAGGATCGATACCTAACTGAATGGCGACGTCGACGGACTCGACGAACTTAGCCTTGGCGCACTTGATTAAGGTCTCAAACCCCTCATTGACCTCGTACTCACGGGTACGATCAATGATGGAGCGGATTTCCTTCATGCGCTTAGATAACTTAGCCATCTTAACTCTACTCCTCGACTTCGATACCCATGGAACGGGCGGTACCAGCGATAGTACGGGCAGAAGCTTCTAAGTCTGCACCAGTCATATCAGGCTCTTTGGCCTTAGCGATATCGAGCAGTTGAGCCTTAGTAATCTTACCAGCGACTTCCTTACCTGGCTTGTGGGAAGCAGACTGGATGTTGAGAGCCTTCTTGATTAAGAAGGATGCTGGAGGAGTCTTGGTGATGAAGGTGAAGGACTTGTCCTGATAAACGGTGATGACCACAGGAACAGGAGCGCCCTTTTCCATCTTTGCCGTGTGGGCATTGAAGGCCTTGCAGAACTCCATGATGTTGACGCCGTGCTGACCTAAAGCAGGGCCAACTGGTGGAGCTGGGTTAGCATTACCAGCACCGACCTGAAGCTTAATGTAGGCAGTGATTTTCTTTGCCATTTTTACTTCTCTACAAAGTGGGTATCGCGCGCCGTGACTTCAGACCAAAGAGGTCGGAGCGGTAAATTTGGCCTGTGCTCCTTTAAGTACGCTTACAGCTGTGAGCGTCTTAGGTCACTGACGCTTCCCGAGCAGCGAAGATTACTAGACGCCGCTAATCAAGGAAAATCGTTTCCTGTCTTCAGCAGAGCCCCGCCAAAAATGAGATCTGCGTCACAAAACAGTAAATCTGAAATATTTTACAGAAAAACGGTGACTGGGTCAAACTTTTTTCGCTATTAATTTATGCTGCGATATTATGGTGAGCTGATACAGATGAGCTAAAGCGCTTATTTAAGGGAAAGGCAGCAAAAGTGGGGGGCGGGGTGGCTGAATTGCGGCGCTTAGTTTTAGTGCACGCTTACGGGCCATGGCTCACACTGCTGAGGTAGGCTACAGGGAGAAGCGGTAATGGGCAGGAGGTTGGTGGGGTGAGCTTGGTGATGAAAACTAAGCAGTGGTAGTAGCTAAGGCTTTGATGGGCTAGCCTCAGAGGTTGGTGGATAGAGCACCCACACTACTCTTAGCACCTTACTCTGAGGTGGCTACCACTGAACTACCGCAGACTTACGTCTGCGGTTTCACAGTACTAACTCTGCTTTTACACAGTGTTAACACCGCTTTTTTCTAGTAGCGAGCCGCTATCTGATCTTATGATGTAGATTGCGGATCACTACGGGCTTGTCCACAAAGCCCCCATCAAATATGGACGAAATGTCCTTTCTTGAGTTCTTGGGAACATTATAACAGATGCTGGTATTGGCCGCTTACATCCCTACGCTTACGCATAGGGAATTACGCGGCCTCGTTAAACGCCCTAACCATGGCTCATATGCTTGCCTAAAGATGTGAGGCTACGTTGTGATATCCACCAAACTCTGAGTAGAGCCATTTTGTGGTGGTGCCAACGGCTATGCGAGCGCTTGGCACACAGCTGTGCAGGGGGGCCGTGCGGTACCTAAGAGCGTGCGCAGCAAAGATAGCCCAAAGAGGCCGCGAGAGTACGAGGCGGGGGCAAAGCAAGAGCGAGGCAAGAGCGAAAGCTGCAAGGACACAGCATTACATACAAAGACAAAAGTGGGGTACCATACCAACCAGAGACACCCTATCTTCAGGGTAGCACTGCCCTACTCCAGCTCCCGCACCTACTCCCTACTCGTGCTTACCCCTACTAGCGCAGCATGTGACGACCGCCTGCGGTAGCTTGCAGACGACCTGATCGCAACCAAAAGAGCAGCTGTGCTAACAGCTACTTACGGCGCTTGCGGTTAGCGACGCGGCTTTGCTTAGCCTTTTTGCGCTCGACCTTTTTGGCCTTACCTGAGCTCAGAGCACTTTTGAGCTTGCTCTGCCTCTTAGCCACCAGCTCCAATTGCCCCATAGTACCGTCCTGTGTATATCCTTGTAAGGTGTAAAGCCATTCTACTTGCGTTTTGAAAAGGTGCAGCATCCAACCTAGCAGCATCTCCATGGCAATATTGAGATTGTTAAGATAGAGCAAATGCCGCTTCATCGCAGCGACATCTGTCCAGACCGCCACTTGCTCCTCGCCTTGATGCTCCTCAAGCCATACACACAGGGTAGCACCTTGTAAAAAAAGAGGGGAAACTTGAGCAAATTGAGCTTGAGCAAGGAACAACTGCTGACCGCTGCCTGCAAAAGCTGCGGCGCAGTATTCAACATTTCCTGCCACGAGTCCTGCTCTTGATCCACTGCACTCAGTGCCGGAGCTAATGCTGGGATTTGCTTGAGAATATGATTGAACTCATCCTCATCGATGACACCGAGCAGTGGCTGGCAAGGAGGAAGCACTGCGTTGAGCAGGTCGTCGCTAGCCGTTGCAGCTAAGACCTCTGGCTTTTGCACCGCTACACCTGGCAAAGTAGCATCAATGCAATCTGTGCTCAGCTCAAAGTCGTCAACATAGGGTATAGCGCCCATAATAGATTGAGTGCGTTTGATGGCTAGGGCCTCATTGGCCTTTTGCTGCTCTTTGCTTACAGGCTTAGGGTCGACAATTTAGCCCCCTTTGTCCACAAAGACAGTAGTTTGCTGCACTCTTTCTAGAGAGCGCTCAGCTAATGCAGCTTCCTTCCGCTCTTTGTGCTCAAACGCCCGACCATACTCATTACTTAAGCCCGCTCTTTGAAAGAGCTTGTCAATACGCGCATTCTCAGCCTCGCCTGCTTTGTAGGTGCGCATATACCCGTCAGTGGTGTTACTAAGCCACGACATAAAACTGGTGGTGAGGTCAGAGAAAAAGGTTACAGCCTCTTCGTACTGGGCAGGGGTAAGTTGCCCCTTGCTCGCGGACAAAAAGCGATCCAAAGCATTTGGGCTTTGCAGCTTGTTAAGATCAGGCATTACCATAATCTGCTCTACTCATTTTCTGTGCTGACACGCGCTGCTGTAGCAGCGTCGTCTCCCGCTTGCTGCTCTTATCAAACAAAGCTCAGTAATGTTTACTGTTTGCCCGCCCTGCAGCGCTGTTGGTTCGAGCACCTGCAAGTCTGGGGCTGGGGGCAGCGCAAACGGCGACGACGCTCAGCGCTAAGGGGCAGCTCTAATGACGGCGCTTGCGGTTAGCAGCGCGGCTTTGTTTAGCCTTTTTACGATTGGCCTTCTTGGTCTTAGCAGAGACATGGCTCTTGCGTGGCAGATTTTGCAACAGTCCCTCTTGTTCGTAGCGCTGCACCGTCTGCAGCCAATGGAGCTGTTCACTAATCACGGCCACCGTAAAGCCTAAGAACAACTCCACAGCCATGTAGAGGCGTTGCAGATACAGCAATTGGCCTTTTACCGCTGTGATGTCTTCCTCTGTGGCGCTATTTTGCTCTTGACACCATAACCACAGATGCAAGGCCTTGTAGAAAAAGAGCGGGAACTTGCACAGATTGTTCTCAAAGACGTCGATAGCGCCGTTAGCTTCCTCTAAAAATGGATTGCTATCCTGCAACACGGCTTGCCATGTGTCGCTCTTGACGGCCTCGGCACTAAGCACTGGGGCTAAGGCGGCAACTCTTTTGAGCATTTGCTCAAATTCTTCCTCTGAGATTTCCAGCTGCAAGCTCGTTTGTTGCTCAGGAAAGATGGCCTTAATGATATCGTCGCTGGCACTGGCAGCTAAGGCTTGAGGCCGCAATAAACGCACGCCCTGTAATGACACCTCAAGGTCGCCGTCAACAATCCCAAAGTCGTCTACGTAAGGGATGTCGCCTAACGCCGCTTGGCCACGCTCTAAGGCTTTTTGGTAATCAGCTTCCTGCTCCGCTACACTTTTAGGTTGCGAGGAGTAGACACCGCTCACGTCATCAATGACGATCGAAGCCAGCTCGGAGCTTGCCTCAGCGTCAGCTTTCTCGGCCGCCTTACTTTGTTCTACCTGCTCGTGATACTTATCAGCAAGTTCTGACTCCTCTACTTGCTGCTTCATGCGCTGCAGCGCCTCTTCACCTACATGGCGCGCCCGCAGAAAAAAGGCCGTGGCTTCAGTCAGCCACCCCGTAAAGTCAGAGGAGAGATCAGCAAAGAAGGCTACCGCCTCCTCGTACTGAGCAGGGGTCAGCTGCTCCTTGCTTGCGGACAAGAAGCGATCCAAAGCATTTGGGCTTTGCAGTTTAGAAAGATCAGTCATGGACATATTGTGTTCTACTCTTGATGGGACAAAGCACAGCGTCTGCCGCAGTGTTTCCACACTGGGGAGGCGCTACTCAGGATACGAGGTGGTGAGCGGTGTTACTCATGTTACCTTAGGCTACAGGGCATATACGCGGTGAGCCCACAATGAGCACGTAGTGAGCTCGCATTGAGCTCACAATGAGTTTCTTGAGTCGACAATACCAAAAAGCAATGTTCTCTGTAGCTGCTGTGAGCGCTGGTACCTTGAGCACACCTGAGAGGCAAAGGGAAAAGCATCGCTCCTAGCGCAATTGCTCTTCGTGCACTCCCAAGAGCTGCAAGCACCTCAGCTCATACCACTACTTACGGCGCTTGAGGTTAGCGGTGCGGCTTTGCATGGCCTTCTTGCGATCAACTTTGCGCGACTTAGCGGCGTTAGCCTTGTGTTGACATGCAATCTCAGACAATCCCCCATGGCTCTTTTGCTCGACTAATAAATGCAAAATATGCAAAAACATAATTTGATCCACTGCTGAGGTCAACATAAGACCAAAGAACTGATTTAGTGCCAACTCAAGACGCAGAAAATACAGCACTTGTCCCTTTACCACCGCAACCTCGGCCGCTGTCGCCCGCTGCTGCTCCTTAAGCCATTCCCACATGTGTAACGCCTTTTCAAAAAAGAGCGGGAACTTGGCCATATGGATACTCAGATCATTGCTCTCGCTTTCTGTCCCACGGAAAAATTTAATGACCTGTTGTTGCACCTCGAAACAAGCTCTATCATCTGCTGCGGCGCAATCTGCAGACGTGGTGTTACAAACCTCCAGCAAAGCAGGTATACGCTTTAGCACTGCCACAAACTCATTGGCCCCACCATCCAAGGGCATGATCATACCTGTCTTTGGTGACAACGCCCTAATAAGATTATCGCTCGCGCTTGTCGCTAAGGCCTGTGGCTTTTGCGGCGCCACACCTGCTAAGGCAGAGGCAAGGCCGTCATCAACTATGCCGAAGTCATCGACAAAAGGAATGTCTCCCCATGCTCTTTGCCCCTCAGACATAGCCTGCGCGTGACAGAAATCTCGCTGTTCTGCACTGATAGGTGCTACTTCTTTCGCAAAATCAGAACCCAAGGCAAGCGCGTATATATCCGCGTTATTTTCCACTACGGCATGCAATTCTTCTAAGGCATTTTGTTGCCTTGTGCCGTATATGCTATAAGCCTCACGAAACTCAGCAGAGGCAGTGATCTGAGGGAAGGACGTAAGAATCTGCGTACAAGCGTTGAGCGCACGGGTATAACTGTCAGTAGCAGGAATCATCCACGACATGAAGGCGGTAGTGATGTCAGCAAAAAAGGCCAGCGCCTCCTCGTACTGAGCAGGGGTCAGCTGCTCCTTGCTTGCGGACAAGAAGCGATCCAAAGCATTTGGGCTTTGCAGTTTGGAAAAACCATTCATTGCCCTCATAGGCTCTACTCTTAATCGGGCTAAACTTAGTGTGCCGCTTCATGCCATTTACTCCAAAGATGGGCGCTCCCCTAAAGACTTACTACAGGATCAGCCTCAGGTCTTTGGTGGCACGACTGATAAAAGAAGCGCGCTTACTGTGGTTGTTGTGGCGGCGTAAGCAACTGAGCCTGCGTCATAACCACATAGACCATGGTTCGCAAATGCTCAATGTTACCCCGTTGGTTATTGCGGTCAGGCACCAAAAAGAAGTTGGACGTCTGCATGGCATCGCGGTAGCGAATCCAGCGCAGCTGCGTCTCTTTTAATGATGCACGGCACTCTTGAGCTACAGCCTTGTCCACATCAGAGCCGGTGACCTTGAGGCTATCGCAATAGCTCTGTGCAGCCTTGTATTGGCGGTTCAGCTCGGCGTCCCAGTAATCGTAAGCTTGGCTGTAACAATCCACCTCACCCATGGTGGTCTCACCACGCTCCGTCATACACCTATCAAAGCCAGGTGCGATCTCACCGGTAAAGACTGGCGTTTGCGCCCAAACCGTACTGACAACAGTCAGCAATGTCGCCCCCATCAGCAAGCCACATAATCTACCAAGACGCATCAACACACCTCACCACAACACCAAAGAAACGAATGTACGCTAGCACAAAAAAGTGCAAGAGTGCAGCCTACTGAGCCCTGACACCAGTCACCTTTGCTGAGGCTAACAGTGACAGCAAGCACTCATTTGCCCTTTGCTAAGATTAGCCTATGCAGCCTCAACTACAATAGGTAACGATACGAGGCAGCAACCTCACATAAGCTGATGTGTAGTTTAGCTTAGTTTAGTTGAGTTTAGTTTCGCTTACTGTCAGCGCTCACTTCCCCTCACTTCTTTACCACCACCAACAGCGACGCAGGGCTCACCACCGTCTCTTACTTATTGCACCCTGCGCTTGCTCTCGCTTTTTCCTGAGGCCAGCCCACTCATGTTCTCTTTTTCTGCCCTGCTGCGCACCTCCTTTTTAAGCTCTACCATCCTGTGCTCACTGGTAAGCACCACCTTTGCCGCTGTGCAAACTTTAGATAACGAGCAAGTTGCCAAGCTCATGGCAGAAGACAGCACTTACGCTACTGCAAGCAGTATTGATAACTCCCGTACCGCTGCTGAGATGATGCTCGATCTCTTAAAGCAAGGCCGCATCACCCAAGGCCTGCTCTCGGTGTTTACCAACAATCCGCAGCAGCAAGCCGCAATAGCCCACACCGTAGAGCAATTGTGCTCTAACGAGGCTTATACCGCTGACATCATTCAGCACCTGCCTGTATTTGAACTCAACAATGATCTGCCGGTAGCTGATGTCATGCTCAAGATTGGTCAGGCCATGGGCGAGCGCACCCTTGCTTTAGCCGCTGACGGCATCATGCGCCTTAATGATGAGGAGCGCCAGCAGCTCTTTAAAGCACTGGGCAACACCCTCGGCAATATGCGTGACCAAGATTGCGTGCTGCTCTTTGGTGAGGATGGTAGCAGCAGTGATAAGGTCAAAGCTGTCTTTGCCAATCTCACCACACCTGATCTGCAAACGCTCTTGCAAATCACATCAAATGCCATTGACTATCAGCTCTCTGGCACGCATGAACAAATGCGTTTAACGGGCAAAGAGGAGCAACAAGCGACGCTGGAGCTGATGCAGGTACTGGCACTATGGAGCCTCAGTGAGCCGGAAAACGGCATGCTCCTGCTGTCGATGTTAAAGGACGGTGTGCAGCGTACAAATGAGAAGCAGCTGATTGGGCTTTGCCATGCAGCGGGATCACTGTTACTGCACAGTGCTGATCTGCCAGGTCAGCATGGTGTGAGGGTACGTCAGGCTATCTTTGCGCAATTGCAGCGCTAGCTAACTCTAGGGATTAGCACACACACACACACACACTCTCTCTCTCTCTCTCCTGATGATAACGCCCTCAAGGTAGAGCCAGAGAGCCACTAGCTGACAGGCAGTACTCTCTGCTACGGCCACTACTACCACTACCACCACTACAACAACTACTACCAGTAAAACTGCTGCCACTAAGCTGCCAGAGCGTCCTACCGTTGTGCACACCACCGTGCTCTAAACACCGTACCGTCCGCACTAAGCTGATTTACATCACCACTACGGCTCTTTATCCTACCGCTTATACAAAATTGTTCTACAATAGTGCCACCATCACCACTTGCTTTGCCGGAGGCGATCATGGAGCCCAGCTACACTCAAATCACCCTTAAAGAGCTCAATCGCAAAAAGGTCTTTGCTGCTCTGTACCGCGAACCACGCCTCTCCAAAACACTTCTTGCGCGCAATCTTGAGCTCAGTCTCACTACTGTAGACAACAACATTAAGTCCCTGCTGCAAGCAAATCTCATTGTCCCTAGCGGCGAACTGCGCTCCACCGGCGGACGCAAAGCTACCGGCTATGAGGTCAATGCTCAAGCTTACTTTGGTGTGGGGATCTTTATCTTAGGCACGCAGGTTCTGGTCAGTGCTGTCGACCTCTTTGGCCAACCGCTCTTTACCACTAAGCTCAAGCTACCAGCCTCGGCCTTAGAGAGCAATCAAGTCTACTTCTCGACGCTCAAGCCCCACCTAAGTAAGCTGCTTAACAGTCACAACCTCACTAACGACAAGTGCTTAGGACTGTCCTTTGCGCTGCAGGGCACAGTCACTGTCAGTGAGCCACAAACAAACAATGCAACTGTTGCCGCAACAAGTGCCGTCATGCCCCAGACTGATATCCGTGTGGATTATGGCCAACTTATGGGCGCGGCGCAAAACACGACCTTAGCTGACATCCAGCAGCACTTTACGTTGCCTTGCACCTTATGCCACGACTCTAAAGCAGCGGCCTTTGCCGAGCTGTGGGAGAACCCACACATCAACAACGCCGCGCTCTTTTTGCTCAACCACAACTTTGGTGGGGCACTGATCTTTAGCAATATGGTGCATTACGGCAACAAGGGTCGTGGCGGACTGATTGAGCACCTCAAGGTTGGTGATAACTCACGGCAGTGCTATTGCGGTAATTACGGCTGCTTAGAGTGTTATTGCTCGCAGCAACAGCTCACCGAGCAAGGAGAGCAAGCTGGTGTCGACATCCTCGCCTTTTTACAAAAGCACAAGGAGCACAAGGCGGCAGCGGCAAAAGACAAAACCAGCGTGCAGCTGTGGCATGAGTACCTGCACTACCTTGCACGCGGTATTAGCAATGTCAGCCACCTTATTGATGGCAAAATCATTATCACGGGGGCGTTGGCACCGTACTTTAATGAGGATGACTTGCAGGTATTGCTGCAAAACAGCAATGAGCACAATCCGAGCTTTGCGCTTAATGCCAGCGACATCATCTTAAGCCCACGCAGTGACAGCATTGTGGCTGATGGTGCTGGGCGCTATCTGGTAAATGCCTTTTTAGAGAGCTTTAACACCAATCCGCTCAGAGATCTGCAGTACAACGCGCAGACGCTTAAGCTTAATGTAGCGGAGTCGGTGTTCTCAGCTGATTAGGCGGGCAATCGCAGCAACGCCACAAGCGCCACCTCTTCTGTCTACGCCGATGTCAGCCTCTTGGTGATTGTGGTGATGGAGATGATGGTAATGGTGGTGGTGGTAGTGACGGCTGTACCTGACGACTCAAGATGACGCCCTGCAGGTACTTTAAGGACAACGATTATATCGGCCGCAGCAGCTTCCCTACTTACCTCCTCTCTGCGCCTGGCAACCACCTCCGCTAAGTCAGATCTGACCGCAGGCTACGCCTTAGCTTTACCTCAGCCCACACTCCCAGTCCCTACCTACCATACCCGCAAACCTAAAAGTGGCCAGCGCAACTGATAGCATCCTCCACTCATCCCTCGGGGTGATTAAGATGCGCCATCCCCACCAGCTTGTAAGATCTTGAACTTAGTAAGCAGCACTAAGCACCATGGATCGGGTACGCACACCAAGAGCTATCTAAAACCTTGGCGGGCTAAAGTTCGCAGTTATGCTACCTACCGCCTCGCCTGTACACCTGACGCCGCCAGAGCCCCCGCCAGAACAAAAAAGCCCATCAGAGTCGCCCCTGATGAGCCTCAAAATAGCTTATGGACAAAAGGGATTGGGTCACACACCGTCTTGAGGCACTGTCCTTATGGACTCCGCCCTACTACCACCTCAAGCTATCCGGTGCTGCTTAACCTTTAGCTCAGGTCGTACTCGTGAGCACCATGAGAAACGCTGTTCTCAAGCGCCGCAAATTTCTCGGCACCACTAAAGACCGAGACCTTAACCTCATACTCCTTGCTCTCGGCAGGCTTTAAGAACTGCAACTTGCCCTCAGATCGCATCTTAGCGCGGCCATCACAGTGGCTATTGCCTGGCTCCAAGCCTAAGGCATAGTCACGATAGCCCATCTGCTTCCACTCGCAGAAGTAAGGTAACTTACTGCTATCAAAGCTGATCACCACACCCACATCATGCTTTGGCTGGTATAAAGCTGCCGTAGCATCAGCGCGGTTATCAAAAGCGTGATAGTAGCAGCGCTCTGGATAGTTGTGCTCTGGAGGCAACATCTGCGACCACTTATCCATCTCGCTGCGGGCAATATCAGTACGTGGCTTAATCGTGCTGGAGTTGATGAAAAGCTTAGAGTCCTCATCCAGCAGTGGATAGCCCATATTCATGTGGTAAAGCACCATTAAAGGCGCCGTGGTCGAGCCAGTGTTCTCAAAACGATCGTGAATCGTAAAGTAGTCGTCATCTAAGGCGACGCGGAACACGCGGGTGAACATGACTTTGTGATAGAAGATCTGCTCTACAGGAATGGTGCACTTAATGACGAGGAACGACTTACCATCATCGTCGGTCACCACCTCAGAGGCATAAGCAGTGGCAGGGGTGTTATCGACAGTACCGTGTAAGTAGAGCTGCTCGCCGTCGTCCTCACCATCGACACCAACGTTAAAGATACCAGCGGTGGTTAAGAAGCCTGCATGGAAGTTACGTAAGAAGCCCCCCTGCTGATGCTCAAAATAGGAAGGGTGACGCAGGCCGGAAGCGGAGAGGATGCCGTAGTTAACGCCCTTGTACGAGAGACGGGCGATACCGCAACCACGATCGAGCAAAATGGTCATTTGCAGGCCACGCCCATTCTTCACCTCAAGCACGCGTAAGCCATCGGCATAACCACCAACTAAACGCTGCTCTTCAACACCAAACAATTGGTAGGCCGTGCCACAGTAGGCTAAACGCTCTAAAGCTGCCATAACTATCTTTAATTCCTCACAATCACAATCCCAAGTACTCAGGGCCGAAGTCTGTGCTCTATTCCACCAGCAGAGCTGGCACTCTATCCCCTGCACAGACTATGGTTTTACCTTGAGTATGTGCACTATTATAGAGAGTTTTTTACAGTGGGATGCCTGTTTTTGCAGTATTTTGCAGTTTTTGCAGTAAAAACAGGCACTTTTCACTGGATACGTGATTTAAATCACAATTTACGCAGAAGCAAGACTGCAAAAAGAGGGGCAAAAACAGGGTTATTGCGTGCTAAAAGCAGAGGCTCTTTGCAAATTTTTGCAAAAAGATGAAAAGAGAGCGAAGTGCGTATAAGCGGTGAGCGTAGCAGCTTGCTAGGGGTAACGATAGCTGGTGCTGTGCTACTAAGGCAGATTGGAGAAAGTGCAGACGGGAAGTAAGGTTGCAGGCTTACTTTGAAGTGGTGTACTGTGCTGGGGATGATGATGATGATGATGATGATGGCGGTAATAGCAGAGTGCTGCTGGAGGTGGAACTTTAGCCTATGATGGTGGTGGTGGTGGTGGTGCTGAGCTACTCATGATTTGTGGAGCTGAACGGATCCTGGCAAGATGTGGCTTATACGAGTCAGCCATTTGGCAAAACATGCGTTTGAAACAGGATTCCACCACGGATCTTGGTGCCGCAGATGGGGTAATAGCCTTTAAGCTGATAGCCAC